>JACMOG010000351.1 GCA_014378125.1 Vitreoscilla sp.
CGGGGGCCGCGCGGGGGCCGCCGGGCCCCCCCGGCGCCCACGCGGGCCACCACCGCCGCGCCAGCGAGGCCCAATCGTGATGGCGCGCGCCGTCCTGTCCGGAACGACCACCGCCGAGATCCGATGAGCCCGTCCAGACCCTTCATCCAGCGTCCGGTCGCCACGTCGCTGCTGATGCTGGCGATCGTCCTGACGGGCATCGTCGGCTTCAGGTTCCTGCCGCTGTCGGCGCTGCCGCAGGTGGACTACCCCACCATCCAGGTGCAGACGCTGTACCCGGGCGGCAGTCCCGAGGTGATGAGCCGCACCGTGACGGCGCCGCTCGAGAAGCAGTTCGGCAACATGTCGGGCCTGGCGCGCATGGGCTCCACCAGCGCGGCGGGCGTCTCGCTCGTCACGCTGCAGTTCAACCTGGGCCTGTCGCTGGACGTGGCCGAGCAGGAGGTGCAGGCCGCCATCAACGCGGGCAACTCGCTGCTGCCGGCCGACCTGCCCGCGCCTCCCGTCTACGCCAAGGTAAACCCCGCCGACGCGCCGGTGATGACGCTGGCGGTGAGCTCGAAATCGATGCCGCTGCCCGACGTGCAGAACCTGGTGAACACGCGCCTCGCGCAGAAGATCAGCCAGGTGGCGGGCGTGGGTCTCGTCACGCTCGCCGGCGGACAACGCCCGGCCAAGCGCATCCAGGCCGACACCCGCGCCATGGCCTCCTACGGACTCGACCTGGCGACCGTGAAGACGGCCATCACCAACGCCAACGCCAACAGCGCCAAGGGCAGCTTCGACGGCGCCTCGCGCTCGTATTCGATCAACGCCAACGACCAGCTGGTCTCGGTGGACGACTACGCCAACCTGATCGTCCCCTACAAGACCGGCGCGCCGGTGCGCCTGAGCGACATCGCCCAGGTGGTGGACGGCGCCGAGAACCTGCGCCTGGCCGCGTGGGCCGACGACACCCCGGCCATCATCGTCAACGTGCAGCGCCAACCGGGCGCCAACGTCATCCAGACGGTGGACGCCATCAAGAAGCAGTTGCCCGAGCTGCAGGCCGCCCTGCCCGCCTCGCTGGAGGTGCGCGTGCTCAGCGACCGCACGGCGGGCATCCGTGCCTCCGTGGAACACGTGGAGTTCGAGCTGGTGCTGGCCGTGATCCTGGTCACGCTGGTCATCTTCGCGTTCCTGCACAGCTGGCGCGCCACGGTCATCGCCAGCCTGTCGGTGCCCATCTCGCTGATCGGCACCTGCGGGGCCATGTACCTGCTGGGGTACAGCCTGAACAACCTGAGCCTGATGTCGCTCACCATCGCCACCGGCTTCGTGGTGGACGACGCCATCGTGATGATCGAGAACATCTCGCGCTACATCGAGAAGGGCGACAAGCCGATGGCCGCCGCGCTGAAGGGCGCGTCGCAGATCGGCTTCACCATCGTGTCGCTCACCGTGTCGCTGATCGCGGTGTTGATCCCGCTGCTGTTCATGGGCGACGTGGTGGGTCGGCTGTTCCGCGAGTTCGCGGTGACGCTGGCCATCACGATCCTGATCTCGGCCGTGGTGTCGCTGACGCTGGTGCCGATGATGTCGGCGCGCATGCTCAAGCCCGAGGAACATCCGCGCGGCTACGCGTTGAAGTTCCAGCAGATGTTCGACTGGATCATCAGGAAGTACGACCGCGGCCTGGTGTTCGTGCTGGACCACCAGACCGCCACGCTGCTGGTGGCGCTGGCCACCTTCGCCGTCACGGTGCTGCTGTACGTGGTGATCCCCAAGGGCCTGTTCCCCACGCAGGACACCGGCCAGCTACAGGTGCGCCTGCAGAGCGCCGAGACGGTGAGCTTCTCGCGCATGTCCGACCTGCAGCGCCAGGCGGCGCGCGCGATGCTCGCCGATCCCGCGGTGGACAACATCGCGTCCATCGTGGGCGTGGACGGCGCCAACAACACGATGCTCAACGCCGGCACCATGCTGGTCGACCTCAAGCGTGGCGCCAGCGGCACGCAGGAAGAGATCATGAACCGCCTGCGCGATCGCGCGCAGCAGGTGGCCGGCGTCACGCTGTACCTGCAGCCCACGCAGGATCTCACCATCGACTCCGACACCGGGCCTACGCAGTACCGCGTGTCGATGGAAGGCGCCGACGACGCCAGCGTGGCGCTGTGGGCCAACAAGCTGGTCGACCGGCTGCGCTCCGACACCAAGGTGCGCAACGTGATCACCGACGTCGGCAACACGGGCCTGGCGGTGGAGATCGACCTGGACCGCGACACCGCCTCGCGCCTGGGCGTCAGCGCCGCCACGGTGGACGACGCGCTGTACAGCGCGTACGGCCAGCGCATCGTCTCGACGATCTTCACCGAGACCAACCAGTACCGCGTGATCCTCGAGGCGCGGCCCGACCAGGCGCGCACGCCGGCGTCCATCGGCGACCTGCGGGTGCTCACCACCAGCGGGCAGTCGGCGCCGCTGTCGGCGTTCGCCAGCATCCGAACCGTGCAGTCGCCGCTGCAGGTCACGCACGTGGCGCAGTACCCGGCCACGACCGGGGGCTTCGATACCGCCGACGGCGTGTCGCTGGGCACCGCGGTCGACTCGATCCGGCAGGCGGCCAAGGACATCGCGCTGCCCTCGTCGGTGACGATGACGCCGCTGGGCGCCGCGGGCGCGTACGAGAAGTCGCTGTCCAACCAGCTGTGGCTGATCCTGGCCGCGGTCATCTGCGTCTACATCGTGCTGGGCGTGCTCTACGAGAGCTACGTGCACCCGCTCACGATCCTGTCCACGCTGCCTTCGGCCGGCGTGGGCGCGCTGCTGGCGCAGCTGATCGGCGGGCAGGATCTCGGCGTGATCGGCATCATCGGCATCATCCTGCTGATCGGCATCGTCAAGAAGAACGCGATCATGATGATCGACTTCGCCATCGACGCCGAGCGCGGCGAGGGCAAGCCGCCGCGCGAGGCCATCCACCAGGCGGCGCTGCTGCGGCTGCGCCCGATCCTGATGACGACGTTCGCCGCGCTGTTCGCAGCGTTGCCGCTGATGTTCGGCTGGGGCGAGGGCAAGGAGCTGCGCCATCCGCTGGGCCTGTCGATCTTCGGCGGCCTGCTGGTGAGCCAGTTGCTGACGCTGTTCACCACGCCGGTGATCTACCTGTGGTTCGACCGCCTCGGCGAGAACCTGAAGGCGCGCTTCGGCATCTCGGACGACGAAGACGACGCGCCCGCGCCGCAGCTCGCGCTGCCGGCGCCGCC
>JACMOG010000352.1 GCA_014378125.1 Vitreoscilla sp.
CCGGCGTCCTGGCGAGAGCCGCCAGGGCTTCGGGGCTGACTGCCCGGCTGAACAGGAAGCCCTGGAACTCGTCGCAGCCCATCGCGACAAGCATGTCGGCCTGTCCCCGGGTCTCGATGCCTTCGGCCACGTTCCGCCGTTCAAGCGCGCGCGCCAGCGTGACGATCGTGCGCGCGATGGCCACGGCATCGGGTGCCGTCTCCAGGTCCTTGACGAAGGCACGGTCGATCTTCATGACGTCGATGGGCAGCTTGCGCAGTTGTGCGAGCGAGGAGTAGCCCGTGCCGAAATCGTCCATGGCGACGGTGACGCCAAGCGCGCGCAGGGCCTGCAGCTGTCGGCAGATGCTGTCGATCTCGCCACCCAGGACGCTCTCGGTCACCTCGATCTCGAGTCGATGGCCGGGCACGCCGTGGTTTTCGAGCAGGCCGCTCACCAGGCCCACCAGCCGGCCGCTCTCGAACTGTCTCTGCGACACGTTGACCGACACCCGCCCGAAGTCCAGCCCCTCGCGACCCCACCGCCCCAACTGCGCGATCGTGGCCTCCATCACCACGGATCCGATGGCGTCGATGAGGCCCGAGGATTCCGCCAATTGGATGAACGAGCCGGGCAGCAGCAGCCCGCGCTCCGGATGCTGCCAGCGCACCAGGGCCTCGGCGGACACCAGGGCGCCGCTGGTGGCGTGGAACCGCGGTTGGTAATGGACGACGAACTCGGATCTCCGCAGGGCCCTGTCAAGACCCGCCAGGAGGTCATTGCGCTCGCGCAGCCGGACGTCGAAGGCGGGTTCGAAGGCCGTCCAACGGCCGCGGCCCGAATTCTTCGACTCGTACAGCGCGATGTCGGCGCACCGCAGGAGCTCCGCGAGGTCGTGTCCATGGGCGGGGAAAAGAGCGATCCCCAGGCTTGCCCCGCTGCGGTGTTCGGTGGTGGACAGGATGAACGGCTCGCACAGGCCCTCCAGCACGCGTGACGCGATCTCGGAAGCACCCTGCAGCGCGCAACCGGGCAGCACCACCACGAACTCGTCGCCACCATTGCGCGACACGAGCGCCTGCGGCGGCGCAAGGCGCTGCAGCCGGCGGGCGGCCGCCTGCAGGAGGGGGGCGCCCACCGAGTGGGCGTAGCAATCGTTGACGTCCTTGAAGTGGTCGAGATCGACGAACAGCACGGCGAAGGGCTGGTCCGACACCAGCAGCGGCTCGAGTGCTCGCTGCAGGCCGTAGGCGTTGCGCAGGCCGGTGAGCAGGTCGTGCGTGGCGCGATGCTGCAACTGCTCCTCGCGCGCTCGCGCGGCCTGCGCCACCGACAGTCGGTCGCGCAGCGACGATGCCTCGGCCGACGGCTGCGCGACCTCCGCGAAGCGCAGCGCGATGAGGGCCCGGTTCGTGCCGTCGTCGCGCACCCCCAGCAACTGCCACGACGGCGCCCCCGATTCGTTCCCTGCGTCCAGCCATGGCACAGCCACTGACGGTGGCGCGCCATCGGCGATGCGCTCGAACGCCTGCATCTCGTCGACCGTCACGGGCACGACGCTGCCCTGCGAAACCTGCGCGCCGGTGCGACGCAACAGGGCGATCCGGTCCGTGTCGTCCTTCCACGCGATGGCGATCTGCGCCGTGGGATGCAGGGAGGCGAGCCTGTCGAGCACCGCGCCCGCGAGCTCGGAAAACGGTGCGTGGGCCAGGATGCCCTCGTCGATGCGGGCGAGGGCGCGCAGCGATGCGATGCGCTGCTCGAGTTGGGCTGCCATCGCGTTGAAGGAGTCTGCCAGTCTCCCGAGTTCATCGCTGCGCCGGATGTCCACCCGCGTGGGTCCGATGCCGGCGGCCAGGCGGCGCGGGCCTTCGGCCCGCACGTCGAGCGGAAGCAGGACGCGGCGGATCGTGCGACGTGAGGCAAGCACGATCAGCAGCAGCGTGATCGCCGCCATGCACGCGAGCCACGCCTGCACCGGCATGCCATACCAGTCGACCAGCGGCGGGATCGCGTCTTGCTGCACCGTCCAGTTTCCCGAGCCGAATTCAGCCATCATGAACAGGTGCGCCGTGAAGTGGGCAGCATGTGCGTTGCCTCGGGCGGAAGCATCTGCGCCGAGCCAGGTGAAGATCGTTCGCCCGTCATCGGCGTGCACCTGCCAGGTGCTGCTGTCCGATTGGTCGCGGATCGGTTCCCACAGGTAGTCGCCATCGACGATCGCGAGGCAACGGGGGGCGGTGACGTCGCCGGTGGCCAGCATCAGGGCCGACGACCCCGAGGCGCCAGGGGAGACCCGCAACGTCGCGGCGGCGCCGAGTGACGGCGCAGTGTCGGGCAGGCCGCTGCGCCCGGCGTTCCATCGGCCGACCAGCTCGGCCGGCAGGATCGATCCGGGGTCGGCGCAGGCCACGGCGGTGAAGACGCCATGGCCGCCGATGTTGCCCGCGACGAGACCTGCGCGCGCCTCTCCATGCGCGGCTTCGATGGACGTCAGCAAAGTGCGCGAGAGCATCAGCCGGTCCAGGATCTGGCGCGACGCCGTGCGCGTGGCGAAGTTATCGCGGTCAAGCGCGATGCGCTGGACGATGCCGCTGATCACGTTCGTCGCGATCCAGTCCGACGTCGCCAGCGGAATCAGGGCGGCCGCAAGGAAGACGGCCACCAGCCGCCATTCGAGGCGACTTTCCAGGTGCGCGCGTGCGCGGCCGAACAGGGACATGGATCAGAAGCCCGTGGAGATGCCGACGTAGGCGCCGTTGCTGGCCCGGATCACATCGTCCAGGCTGTCCTTCTGCGTGATCTGCGCCTTGCTCACGCCATCGGGCCCCACGCTGTACATGTCGTAGTCGGTGTTGAGCGGGTTCAGCGCATGATCCTTGCGGGCACCGCCCTTGCCGTTCGCCTGGATGTTGTAGTAGACGTAAGGCCGTCCCCAAGGGTCGACGGCGCGGGCCCGTGGGATGTCGGCCCAGGACGTCGGCAGCGTCCTGTTCATCGAGACGTAGAGCTCCACGATGGCCTCGTTGCCGATGATGTCGCTGGCGGCCTGCACGGTGTTCACGCGATTGCGCCAGCTGCCGTAGTACGGCATGGCGATCGCCACGAGGATGCCGATGATCAGCACCACGATCATCAGCTCGATGAAGGTGAATCCCGGGCTCGGGCGGCCGGAGGAACGCTGGACGCGTCGTCGCTGGATGCGGATTCTCATGTCCATTCCCCATTATTCCGCCGGCCGGGCCCGGCGCGGGCGCTTGCCGGCATAAACAGGAATGGCCTTCGCTGCAAAGCGGAACCATTTCACGCTGGGCCCCCGGACTGGACGTGTGCACAGTGCGAACGGACAACTCGACCTTGCATCGGCGGTGACGCAAACCGGCCATACCTCCGATACGCGATCAAGCTCCAATCATTGGCATACCTTCGATGGGGTATACCCCGGCAGCGCAACTTTCCTCTTTCCTCCCTGGCTGCCGGCTTCACAGCCCGGACTCACCTCCGGGCTGTTTTCTGTTCCTGGACGACTCTTCAGCGCTCGGGATAGGGGTTCGTCACGACGTCGGGCTTCTGCGCCGCCGGCTGGTGCTCGCCACCGGGCATGCCCACGCCCGGGCCGGCGGGAAAGCCGTACGAGCCGTCGCCGCGCACATTGGACTTGTCCACCTCGGCATGGCCGCTTTCCACGGCCGGCAGCGGGGCGCCCATGTAGCCGCCGCCCTGGCCCACGTAGGTGCCGTCGTCGGCGGTGGCGTTGGCGCTCTGCATCGGGGCGTCGCCCTCGGGGGCCAGCGCGCGTTCGGCCGGGCTGGCGGTCTCGCGCGGCACGCCGGCGGCGTGGTCGCGGCTCAGGGCGGGTTCATGGGCGCTGGGGTTCTCGAGATCGGACGGCATGGCATCTTCCTGTGGCGCGCCCGGGCGGGCGCGCTCATCCAGGGCAAACCGGATGCCGTCCGGCTCTTCAGTTCTTCTTGGCCGCGGCGGCTTCCCAACCGCCGCCCAGCGCCAGGAACAGGCCCACCTGGTCGTCGGCCGTCCAGGTAGCCGGTGCGGCCGCTCTGGTACAGCCGGGGCGCCTGGGACGCCACGGTGGCGCTCTGGTCGCGGGCGGCCTGCAGCGCGGCATGGCGGTCGAGCTCGCG
>JACMOG010000353.1 GCA_014378125.1 Vitreoscilla sp.
AACGGGCACACCGTGATCGTGAAGACGCCCGGGGCCTTCGCCGTGGTCCCGGGCGGAGGCCGGGGTTGCAGCGCGGCGAGCAGCCCCTGGCCGGAGTCCAGCGGACGCAGCAGCAGCACGTTGTCGCTGTCGACCATCGTGGCGTTGGCCGCCTCGCGATGAGCCTTCCAGGCCGGGCCGCCGTAGAACGCGCCGAGGCCGCCGGCGCGTGCGGGCATGTCGGCGAAGCCCCGCAGCCACACGAAGCGATCGGGCGCATCGAGGTCGCGGAAGGTGCCCAGCACCGCGATGCCGGCCGCCTCCTGCGGCTCGATGAGTTCGCGCTCGAACAGTGCGATCAAGTCGTCTCGGTGGCCGGGATGCAAGGTGTACTGGCGCAGTTCCAGCACGGACGGAGGAACGGACATGGCGACGGGCTCCTGGATGGCGATGCCCCCATGTTCTGCGCGAATACATGACAAGGCGTGTCATGTATTTGAGGCAGACTTCGCTTCATGCGTGCCAGCCGCCTCCTGTCGCTCCTGATGCTCCTGCAGTCGCGCGGCCGCGTCAGCGCGCAGGCGCTGGCCCAGGCGCTGGAGGTGTCGGTGCGCACCATCCACCGAGACGTCGACGAGCTGAGCGCCGCCGGCGTACCCATCTGGGCCGACCGCGGCCGGCTCGGTGGATTCCAACTGCAGCCCGGATGGCGCACCCGGGTCGACGGCCTGACGGCGCCCGAGGCGCAGGCGATGTTCCTGGGCGGCCTGCCCGGGCCGGCGGCCGAGCTGGGGCTGGGCGAGGCGATGGCGTCGGCGCAGCTGAAGCTGCTGGCCGCGTTGCCGGAGGGTTGGCGCGAGGACGCGCGCCGGGTGAGCGCGCGCTTCCACCTCGACCCGATCGACTGGTACCGTGGCCCGTCGGGCACCGACCACCTGCCGGCGATCGCGCAGGCGGTGTGGGGCGAGCGCCGCGTGGCTATGCGCTACGAGAGCTGGAAGGGCGAGGTGACGCGGCGTGTCGACCCGCTGGGGCTGGTGCTGAAGGCCGGTGTCTGGTACCTGGCCGCGCAGGTGGGCAACGGCGTGCGCACCTATCGCCTGTCGAACATCCTCGAGCTCGAATCGACGGAGGAGCCGTTCCAGCGCCCGGCGAACTTCGAGCTGGCCGCATGGTGGCAGGCGTCGACGAGGCGCTTCGAGAAGGGGCTGGCGGTGGACCGCGCGCATCTTCGCGTGTCGGCCGCCGGCCTGAAGGCCTTGCGCGAGCTGGGCGCCTCCGTGGCGCAGGCCGCCGAGGCCACGGTCGGAGCGCCCGATGAAGAGGGCTGGCGGCGCGTGGCGATCCCGATCGAATCGATCGCGCACGCCACCGCGCAGATGTTGCGTCTCGGCCCTGAGGCGCAGGTGCTCAGGCCCGCCGCGTTGCGGCGGGCGCTGGTCGAGCGCCTGGGCGCCATCGCGGCGCTCTATCCGGACTGAAGCGGACGGCGCCTCAGCAGTCGCCGGTGCCGGTGCCGCCGCCGCCGTTGCGGATCTCCGGGTCGACGCTATAGTGCTGGCCCGTCGCGGTGTCGACGATGTTGACCGTGTACTTCAGCTCGTCGGCCACCTTGTTGCGGTCGTACAGCGCCGCCAAGGTGTCGCTGATGGTCCACGACGCGTACGGAAAGTCGTCCACCTTCACGTCCAGCTCGATGGCCTTGGTCGTCTTGAATCGATAGCCCGGTGTAGCCAGCGTGAAGACGAGCAGCACGTTGCTGGCGCCCACGTCGATGGGGGCCGGGTTGGGGCTGCACGTGATGACGACGACGCCGTCGACGATGCTGACGTCGACCGCGACCGGAACGACGCGCTTGGGGGTCTTGGCTTCCATGATGCATCCCTTGATCAGGGCCTGGACGCTTCCCCCGCCGACGGCGTCGGCCCAAGTCGTTGTTGAAGATCGGTGAAGGCGGGGTGCCTGTAGGTCGTGGCCAACACCTTATCGGCCCATGCACGCGCGTCTTGAATGCCCCCGAGCCGCAGATCCAGTTGACCGAGCTGCGTCATCGCGGACGGAAGCGACCGATCCGCGAGCGGCCTGATCCGGTTCGCGGCCGCCTGCCACGCATCGCGCGCTTGCGCGGCCTGGCCGTCGCGGGCCAGCAGGTCGCCCTGCATCAGCCCGGCGCTCGCGATCAGCACGGCGTCGAACGGCGGCACCACGCCACCTTCGGATTCATACCGATGCACGTCGTCCATATAGGCCGCGAGGCCTGCCCGTGCCGCGGCGCGCTCGTCGCCGTTCGCCGCCAGGAGCCCCCGCGCCTCGGCAAGCCGGCCCTGGTAGGTGAGTCGCCACGCGCGCTTGGGGGTGGGGCGGGCCATCAGGGTCGCCTGCAGCGCGCTCGCCTGGCGCAGGTGCTCGCGCGCGCCGGCGAGATCGCCGCGATCGGCCAGCACGTAGACCAGGAAGGCCCGCGTGCTGACGACCTCGGAGAGGTTGCCGACGTTGTTGGGCTCGCGCGCGTTCAGGGCCATCAATTCCGCCAGCGCGCGGTTGGCCAACGCCAGGGCGTTGTCCAGGTGGCCCAGGTTGCGCTCCCATTTCGCGATCTCGTCGTGCCCGTTGGCGACCAGGAACTGCGCGTCCTGGTCCTTGTCGGCATTCGGCGCGCGCAGGGCGGCCGCGATCTTGTCGTTGTCAGCGCGAATGGCGTCTTCGTCGCGTCCAAGCGCGGCGTAGGCGATCGCGTTCCAGCCGATGGTGTTGCCCTCGCTGACCGAGTCTTCCGGATGGCTGCGCGCCAGCACCCCGATCTCGGCGCGGGCCTGGGCCAGCAGCGGCAGGGCCTCGTCGGCGCGGCCCAGCTCGGTGAGCACGATGCCCACGTTGGTCTTGGAGAACACGTCCTCCAGCTGCCAGCCGTGATCGCCCGGCCTGGCGCTGTTCATGCGTCCCGCCATCTCCTGGTAGCGCCGGAACGACGTCTCTGCCTCGCGCAGCCGTCCGCGATACCACTGCACGTACCCGACCCAGTATTCGCTCTGCGACTGGTCGAAGATGCGCTGCGGGTCGTCGGGATGCGCCTGCAGCAGGCGGCCGGTGGTGTCGGCGGCCAGCTGGAAGTCGCGCACCGCCTCGTCGAAGCGGCCGCGCTGTTCGGCCAGGCTGCCGATCATGTGGAACGCCCGGGCGCGCCGGCCGAGCGAGTCGGCGTCCAGCCTGTCCAGGTCCTGCGCGGCGTAGTAGTCCAGCGCCTTCACGCCGACGCCATCGAGCACGTCCAGCCGGCCCACCGGTTGCAGCTTCTTGCGCAGGTCGCCGATCATGTATTCGACCAGGCCTTCGGCCTGCACGCGCTGCGCCCGCGCCTCGCTCGCCTGCCACAGCGCGACGCCGATGCCCGCGCCGAGCGCCGTCACGGCCACGCCGGCCATCGCCACGCCGGCGGTGTGGCGCTGCACGAAGCGCGTGGCGCGGTACAGCGGCGTGTCCGGCCGCGCCGTGATGGGCTCGCGGCCCAGGTAGCGGCGGATGTCGTCGGCCAGTTCCGCGGCGTTGGCGTAGCGCTCGGCGGGCGCCTTCTTCAGGGCCTTGGCGACGATGGTCTCGATGTCGCCCTTGATCTCGGTGGCCAGCTTGCGCGACTCGGGCGAGAAGCGTTGCGTGGGCCCGCCGCGTCGCAGCACCGCCTCGGACAATCGCTTGGGCACGGTCTCGATCACCGAGCGCATGCGGTCCAGCGGCGCGCCCGTGGGTAGCGCGGTGGGATGCTCGCCGCCCAGCAACAGGTACAGCAGCACGCCCAGCGCGTACACGTCGGTGGCCGTGGTCACGTCGCCGCCCTGCAGCTGCTCGGGCGCGGCGAACTCCGGCGTGAACGCGTTGCCGGCGCGCGCGGTGAGCGCCGTCTGGTCGCCGCCGGCGTCGTCCAGCAGCTTGGCGATGCCGAAGTCCAGCAGCTTCACCTCGCCGGCCTTCGTCACCAGGATGTTGCTGGGTTTCAGGTCGCGGTGCAGGATCAGGCGGTTGTGCGCCTGGGCCACCGCGGCCAGCACGTCCAGCATCAGCGCCAGTCGCGCGGCCACGGGCAGCGCCAGGCGCTGGCAGTACTGGTCGATGGGCTCGCCGTCGATGTACTCCAGCACCAGGTAGGGCTGCGTGCCGTCGGCCACCACGCCGGCGTCGAGGAGGCGCGCGATGTGCGGATGCGACAGCCGCGCGAGGATGCTGCCCTCGCGCTCGAAGCGCGCCGCGTCGCCGTGTCCGAACAGGCCCGAGCGCAGGAACTTGATCGCCACCTCGCCCTCGTAGCGGCCGTCGGTGCGGCGCGCCAGCCACACGGTGCCCATGCCGCCCTGGCCGATCTCGCGTACCAGCGAGTACGGGCCGATGGACTGGCCGGCCAGTCCCGTGGGCTTGGGCAGCGCCGAGGCGGGCATGAACTCGCCGCGCTCGATGGCCGGCAGGTGCTGCAGCATCGCGGTCACCGCGTCGGCCAGCTTCGCATCCTGGATCCGCAGGTCGTCCAGGCGCGCCTGGCGTTCGGCGTCGGGCAGGTCGAGCAGTTCGTCGAGCAACGGCGACAGGCGGCCCCAGGTCTCCTTGCTGACCGACATCAGCGCGCCTCCGTGTTGCGCAGAAGGGCGGTCATGCGCTGAGCGCGGCCGACAGGAAGAGGCGTGCCTTCTGCCAGTCGCGCTGCACGGTGCGCTCGGTGACGCCCAGGATCGCCGCGATCTCGGTCTCGGCCAGTCCTCCGAAGTAGCGCAGTTCGACGACGTCGTGCAGGCGGCGATCGGCCTCGGCGAGCTGCTGCATGGCCTCGTCGACGCGCAGGATCTCGTCGTCGTGCGCGACCAGCAAGTCGCCGATGGCGGTGTTGAGCGTCACGTGCTCCACGTCGCCGCCGTGGCGGGCGGCGCGGCGCGAACGGACGAAGTCGACCACGACGGTATGCATCACGCGTGCAGCGTAGCCCATGAAGTGCTGCTTGTCGGCGAAGCCCGCGTCGCCGGCGCCGGCGCCCTGGAAGCGCAGCCAGCTCTCGTGCACGAGAGCGGTGGTGTCCAGCAGGGTCACGCTGCCGGAGCGGCGCATGCGGCTGCGGGCGAGTCGCTGCAGGTCGGCGTAGAGCAGGGCGAACGCCTGGTCGGCCGCCTGCCGGTCGCCGGCGCTGGCGGCCTTCAGCAGGATGGTGATCTCGGACATGGGCTTTTACGTTTCGGGCGCGTGGCGTCCGCATCCCCCGACTCTAACGCGTCGTTACACATTTTTTTCATTTCGCCCTGTCGGGTTTGCGTCGCCCTTCGCGTTTTATTGAAGGAGGGGCGGTATTCCGGCGGAAGGGAGGCCGGAGGGCCGACTCGGGATGCCGCCCCTCACCGTCCCGGCGCACGCCTGTGATCGCGCACCGTGACACCCCACCGAGGATGCCCCGTGATGTCGCCCACCCGACCCGAACGCGAAGAAGAGAGCGGACAACCGCCCGCGGTGCCGGATCGACAGCCGCGGGCGCCGCGCACGACGCCGGTCTCCGGCCCGGCCGAGGTGGAGGCGCGGCTCGAGCTGCACCTGTCGCAGTGCCGTCGGCGCGGCAGCGTGCTGGCGCTGCTGTGCGTCAGCGTCGACGCGGTGGCGTCGCCGCGTGGCGAGGTCAGCGCCGGCATGGAGCGCCTGGTGCGCCAGGAGGTATCGAACCGGATCGGCAACGCCGTGCGCGGCAGCGACTCCATCCTGCGCGAGAGCGACCGCGACACCTGCGTGGTGATGCCCGGCGCCGACGCCCGCACGGCCGAGCGCGTGGGGCTGCGCCTGGAGCGCATGGTCAGCGGCGACTATCGCGTGGCCGGTGAGCTGCTGCAGGTGGTGGTGCGCGTGGGCGCGGCGGCGCATCCCGGGCACGGTCTGCGCGCGCCCGAGCTGCTGCGCCGCGCCGGGGATCGCGGGCAGGATTGAGACCGGCGCTGGCGCCTCAGGACGCGTCGAACATCACGACGCCCTCGCCGATCTCGCCGCCGCCGTAGGCGCGCATCACCTGCGCGATGACCACCCGGTAGCCCGCCAGCCAGTTGGCCTGCGCCGCCTTGGCCTTCAGGTGCGACGGGTGCGACATCAGTTGCTGCAGGGCCTCCAGCGACGACCAGTAGTACACGTTGGACACGAGCCCCGTCGTCGGGTTCTCCCAGGCCTCCTCGCCGAGGTAGCCGGGCAGTGCCTTGGCTGCCGCGGCGATCGCCTGGTCGAGCCGGCGGAACTCGTCGTCGAACTGTTTCTTGGCGAAGATGAAAGTGGCGCTGTAGACCATTGCACGCGGCGTGTTCAGCACGACAGGTCTTCCGTGAAGCGGGCGGCTGCGTCGAAGGTCGCGGTCAGCGCGCGCGCTTGCAGCGCCAGCGAGCTGCCGTTGGCCAAGCGCAGGTCGAGCTCGATCGCGCCGTCCAGCGTGACCGGCAACGCGAGGCGGCCGACCTCCCGGCCGTCGTGCCGCAGCCGGCCCTCGGTGATCTTGCCGAACGCGTGGCGGACGTCCTCCGCCGCCGTGGCGTCCGCCAGCGCCAGCTGCACCGTCGGGATCCAGCCGTGTCGGCCTTCGGCGTCGCTCACCGAGGCGGCGGCGAAGCGCACGCGCAGCAGGGCGCCCTGCGCGGTGATGTCGAGGATCTCGGAGTCGTGGAAATCGAGGGTGAGGGGCATGCGAAGGATTCTCCATCAGTCGCGTCCAGGGGTGAATTTTTCC
Source organism: Vitreoscilla sp. (assembly GCA_014378125.1). Next base: position 6,704 of record JACMOG010000353.1, read on the forward strand.
AGGCCGGGAATAAATGCGTGCACCGCCCGATCTAGCAGGAACAACCCGCTTCGAGGAGTTCCCATGCCTGCCGATTTCGATCGCCGCCACTTCCTGCGCCTGGCCGGCGTCGGCGCCGGCGTGGTCTTCGCCTCGGGCCTGGCCGGCTGCGCCGCGCGCGCCGGCGTGCCCGACACCGACTTCCATTTCGTGCAGCTGTCCGACAGCCATTGGGGCTTCAACGGCCCGGCCATCAACCCCGAGGCCGGCCACACGCTGGCGCGCGCCGTCGCCGAGGTCAACGCGCTGCCGTCGCAACCCGACTTCATCGTGTTCACGGGCGACCTCACGCACACCACCGACGATCCGCAGGAGCGCCGCAAGCGCATGCGTGAATTCAAGGCCATCGTGGCAGACCTGCAGGTGCGCGACATCCATTTCCTGCCCGGCGAGCACGACGCCGCGCTGGACAAGGGCGCCGCGTTCCAGGAGTTCTTCGGTCCCACGCACTACAGCTTCGACCATCGCGGCGTGCACTTCATCGCGCTGGACAACGTGTCGGATCCCGCGGCGCGCGTCGGCGACGAGCAACTGGCCTGGCTCGCGAACGACCTGGCCACGCTGGACAAGGACGCGCCGGTGGTGGTGCTGACGCACCGCCCGCTGTTCGACCTGGCCCCGCAATGGGACTGGGCCACGCGCGACGGCGACCAGGTGGTGGCGCAGCTGATGCCGCACACCCACGTCAGCGTGTTCTACGGCCACATCCACCAGGAGCACCACCACGAGACCGGCCACATCGCGCACCACGCGGCCACCTCGCTGATCTTTCCGCTGCCGGCCCCCGGCTCGCAGCCGCAGCGCACCCCCGTGAAGTGGGATCCGGCGCAGCCGTACCGCGGCCTGGGGTTCCGCGAGGTGGCGCGCCACGGCACGGCCGGCTTCGCGCTCGACCAGCACGCCGTGGCGGGAGCCTGACCATGGATCGACGACTTCTGTTGTGCGGCTTCGCGGCCTCGCTGGTGGCGGCCGCCGCGCGCGCGGCCACCGACGGCGGCCCGCGGCGTATTCCCGTGGTGGCGCGCAAGTTCGTGTTCATCCCCAACGAGATCACCGTGCGCAAGGGCGAGCCGGTGGTGCTGGAGTTCAGCGCGCCCGAGGTGGCCATGGGCTTCTACGCGCCGGCGCTGGGCCTGCGCACGCTGATCGTGCCGGGCGAGGTGGCCCAGGTGGCGTGGACGCCGGACAAGGCGGGTCGCTTCGACTTCCTGTGCGATGTATTCTGCGGCGACGGACACGAAGGGATGAGCGGTCATCTCGTCGTCCAGGCGTGATCCTCCGGTTTCTCCACAGGCCCTGACCCATGCAAGACGACGCCCAGGGGCGCTTTGCCGCGCTGGTGTTGCCGCATCTCGACGCGGCCTACAACCTCGCGCGCTGGCTCGTGCGCGACGCCCACGACGCGCAGGACGTGGTGCAGGACGCGCTGGTGCGCGCGCTGCGCCACTTCGACGGCTTTCGCGGCGGCGACCCGCGTCCGTGGCTGCTGGCCATCGTGCGCAACGCCGCGTTCGCGTGGCTGGGCGCGCGCCGCCCCGGCGAGGTGGAGGTGCCCGACGACGAGCTCGACGCCGCGCTGGCGGTGGGCGCGCCCCCCGGCGACCCGGAGACGCTGGCCATCCGGCGCGCCGAGCGGCGCGAGATCGACGCGGCCATCGCGGCCCTGCCGATCGCGTTCCGCGAGGCCGTGGTGCTGCGCGAGCTGGAGGAGCTGTCGTACCGCGACATCGCGCGCATCCCCGACGTGCCCATCGGCACGGTGATGTCGAGGCTCTCGCGCGGACGCCGTCTGCTGGCCGACGCCCTGCGCCCTTCCGCCAGGCCCGACCTGAGGAGCGTGGCATGAACACCAACGACGACGATCTCTGGCTGGACGCGCTGCTCGACGACGAGCTCGACGCCGCCGCCAGCCTGGCCCTGCAGCGGCGCCTGTCCGCCGAGCCCGCGCTGCAGCGCCGCCTGGACGAGCGCCGGGCCGTGCGCGACGCGGTGCGCACGCAGGCCACGCGCCACGCGGCACCCGATGCGCTGCGCGCCAACCTGCAGGCGATGCTGGCATCGCGCGCCGCCGCGAGCGAGGACGCGAACGCGGTGGCGCGTGCCGGGATCGGCGCGGTCGCTGGCGTCACGCCCCCGCGCGGTCCCGCGCGACGCCACGCGATGCGCCCCTGGATGGCCGCGCTCGGTGGCGCAGTGGCCGCCACGCTGTGCACGCTGGTCGCCGTGGATCCGGCCGCTCTCGGCTGGCCCCGCGGCGAGGCGACGGCGTTGCAGACGGCGTCGCTGCAGACGGCCGAGGCGTCGGAGGCCGTGAGCGCGCACACCCGCGCCTTGCTGGTCGACCACCCGATCGAGGTGGCCAGCTCCGACCAGCACACGGTGCGGCCGTGGCTGTCGGCGCGGCTGAACTTCGTGCCGCCCGTGCTGGACCTGGCGGCCCAGGGCTATCCGCTGCTGGGCGCGCGCCGCGACGTGCTGTCGGGCGAGACGGCCGCGGCGCTGGTGTACCGCCACGGTGCGCACGTGATCTCGGTGTTCGTGCGGCCCACCGCCGTGGGCGCCGGCGACGGGGCCGAGGCCACGCGCGTGGTGCGCGGCTTCAACGTGATCGAGCGCACGCAGGGCGGGCTGGCGTTCTGCTTCGTGTCGGACGCGAATCCGCACGAGCTGAGGGCGCTGGCCGACCTGGTGACGCCCCTGGCCGGAAAATAAAGGCTCATCGCCGATTTCCGGAGGGTGCTGGGTCATGGAGCGTCGCTGGGCATGCGACGTCGCTGGGTCATGGGACGTCGTTGGGTCATGGGGCGGCGCTGGGTGAGTCGTGACTGATCTCGCGCGCCCCGCAAACCGACACCCCGCAAACCGACACCCCGCAATCCGACGATGAAGCAAAAGAAAGGGATCCGGGCCCGTCGACCGCCGGGGCCAGACCCCTTCCAGCCTCGTTCGCTCTCAGCCTTCGAGGTTCTCGTGGTGTCCCGACGCCCCGCGCTTCCAGTACGCGGCGGCGCGGATGGCCCCGCGCGGGTGTCCCTTGACGTCGACCAGCTCGCGCCGCAGCGCCGCCATGCACGCGGCCTCGCCGGCGCACCAGGCGTAGCCTGCGCCTGCGGGCAACGCCAGCGCGCGCACCGCGGACAGCAGCTGGTCGTCGGCCGACACCCACGTCACGTCGACGTTGGCGGCGCTGGCGAACTGGCGGCGGTCCGCGGCGTCTTCCGCCTTCAGCACGACGATGGCGCGGGCGCCGTCGGGCAGTTGCTCCAGGCGGCGTGCGATGGCGGGGAACGCGGTCTCGTCGCCGGCCAGCAGGTGCCAGTCGTAGTCGATCGGGATGATCAGCGAGCCCTTGGGGCCGCCGATGTCCAGCGTCGCGCCGGGCGTGGCCCGGCCGGCCCATTCGGCCACCGGGCCATCCCCGTGCAGCGCGAATTCCAGCACCAGCTCGCGGGCGGCGTTGTCGAAGCTGCGCGGCGTGTAGTCGCGGCGCGCGTCTCCCACGAACACCTTGATGTGGTCGTCGAACGAGGCACTGACGAAGTCCGACAGCGACTCGTCCTTGAGCGTGATCCGGCGGAAATGCGGCGTCAGCGTCTCGACGTGGGTGACGGTGAGGTGGCGGCGCTTGAGTTCGTGGCGCACGCGTTCGACGCGGCGGACGGGGGTGGGGTGGGTCATGGGGCAGCCGGCTTCGAAATGGTTGACAATGTCATCGATCATGCGTAAATCAGTAGACAATGTCAACCATATGGCCTCTCTGCCGTCGGCACCCTCGCCGGCCGAGGCGGTGATCGAGCTCGTCCACGGCGTGATGCACCAGTTCCGCTCGCGCCAGTACCAGGTGCTGCGCGACGGCGCGCACGACGTGACGCACATGGAAAGCAAGGTCATGGCGTTCTTCTCGCACCACCCGGACGCCACGCTCAGCGACCTGGTGGCGCACAGCGGGCGCGACAAGGCTCAGCTGGCCAAGCTCGTGAAGGGCCTGCGCGAGCGCGCGCTGCTGCTAGGCGAGCCCGATACGGACGACCGGCGCAACGTGCGCCTGCGGCTCAGCGACGCCGGCCGCGCGGTGCAACGCGCGCTGCGCGCCGAGGCGCAGGCGCTGAACACCCGGGCGATCGATGGCCTGGACGCGGCCGAGCAGGTGCAGTTGATCGCGCTGTTGTCCCGACTGAAGGCCAACCTGGACGCCGCGGACGGCGACTGAACGCGTGCCGGGCGACCTGTGGATAGAAACACACCGCTGCCCTCAGGGGCTTGCAATGGCGGCCGTATGTCGTAGACTGGTGATTCATACAGTATATCCAGGTCTCCCAATTCCGGCTCCCCATGGACACGCGGCGCAAACTCATCATCCTGGCGGATGCGGCCAAGTACGACGCCTCGTGCGCGTCCAGCGGCACCATCCGGCGTGATTCGTCCGACGGCCAGGGCATCGGCTCCACCGAGGGCGCGGGCATCTGTCACAGCTACGCGCCGGACGGCCGCTGCATCTCGCTGCTGAAGGTGCTGCTCACCAACTGGTGCACGTACGACTGCCTTTATTGCGTCAATCGCGAGTCCAGCAACGTCGAGCGGGCGCGCTTCCGCATCGACGAGGTGGTCGACCTCACGCTGGATTTCTACCGCCGCAACGTCATCGAAGGCCTGTTCCTCAGCTCAGGCATCGTGCGCACGCCCGACTACACCATGGAGCAGGTCATCGAGGTGGCACGCCGCCTGCGCGAAGACCACGGCTTTCGCGGCTACATCCACCTGAAGACGATTCCCGATGCCAGCGACGAGCTGGTGATCAAGGCCGGCCGCTGGGCCGATCGCCTCAGCGTCAACATCGAGCTGCCGACCGCCGACGCGCTGCAGGCGCTCGCGCCCGAGAAAGAGAGCGCGGCCATCAAGCGCTCCATGGCGCGCATCAAGCTGCAGTACGACGACAACGCCGACGGGGCTCCCAAGGGGGCGCGGTCGATGCCGTCCGCATCGCCGAAGGCCGCCGCCGCGCCGCGCTTCGCGCCGGCCGGCCAGAGCACGCAGATGATCGTGGGCGCCGATGCGTCCGACGACCGCACCATCCTGCAGACCAGCGCCACGCTGTACGGCGCCTACCGGCTCAAGCGCGTCTACTACTCGGCCTTCAGCCCCATCCCGCACGCGTCGTTGGCCCTGCCGCCGAGGCCGGCGCCGCTCATGCGCGAACACCGGCTCTACCAGGCCGACTGGCTCATGCGTTTCTACGGCTTCGCGCAGGACGAGATCTGCACCGACGACGGCATGCTGTCGCTCGACGTCGACCCCAAGCTGGCGTGGGCCCTGGCCAATCCGGCCCAGTTCCCCATCGACCTGAACCAGGCGCCCAAGGAACGGCTGCTGCGCGTGCCCGGCCTGGGCGTGCGCTCGGTCGAACGGCTGCTGCTGGCCCGTCGGGTGCGCAGCGTGCGGCGCGCCGACCTCGATCGGCTCAAGGTGCCGGTGTCCAAGGTGCTGCCCTTTGTTTCGCTGCCCGACCACCTGCCGCTGGAGGGCGACAGCGCCACGCTGCGCAACCAGGTCAGCCGGCGCACGCAAGGCCGCCTGGAGGCGACGGCGGCCGATTCTCTCAACGTTCAAGCCGATCTGTTCGCGTGATGGCGCGCGCCGTGGTCGTTCCTGAAACGCTCACGCTGCTGACGATGACGGTCGCGCTGGTGTTTGCCTTTGTCATCGTGTGGGCGCGCGAGTGCCCTTGAAGGAGTCGTGATGTCGATGTGGATCTCCAACCAATCCGTCAGCCTGGCGCTGACCCTTGCCACGGGCCTGCGTGCCATGCAGTTGGGGGCGCTGTCGCTGGCGCGCCCGGCCACGCTGCGCCGCGCCCAGTCGGGCGTGGTGCGCCTGATCACGGTGGTGGCCGGGCACTGATCGTCCGGGTCGTCCGGGTGAGCGCCTGTCATGGATCCGCTGATCGTCCGCCTCGATTCGGTCGTCGACTGGCCCGGCTTCTCGCTGGCCGTGCGCGCCCTTCGGGCCGAAGACGTGGCGCCCGCGCAGGTGGCGTGGCGTGTCGAGGCCGGGGATGATGCCGCGCCGGGGCTGTTCGACCCGGGCGACGAGCGGCGGGCGGCCGACATGGCCGCAACGGGCACGATGCCCCTGCCGCGTGGCTTCGTCGACGCGGCGCGCCAGGTCTTTCTCCATGCGAGCCCCGAGCGGCTGCCGCTGATCCATCGCCTGGCGCTGCGCATCGCCGACGATGCGCGGGCCTGGCACGACCCGCTGCACGAGGATCGACTGCAGTTCGAGCGCCTGCATCGGGAGGTGCGGCGCGAGATCCACAAGATGCACGCGTTCGTGCGCTTCCGGCGCATCGAGTCGGACGACACGGGCGTTCGCCACGTCGCCTGGTTCGAACCCGGGCATCACGTGCTCGAGGCCGCGGCGCCGTTCTTCGCGCGGCGCTTCGCCACCATGCGCTGGGCCATCCTCACGCCGCGCGCCAGCGTCGAATGGGCCGGCCACGCGCTGGCCTTCGGCCCGGGCATGCGGCGCGAGGACGCGCCGCCCGCCGACGCCGGCGAGGCCCTGTGGCTGGCGTACTACCGTTCCATCTTCAATCCCGCCCGCGTGAAGGTGGCGATGATGAAGAAGGAGATGCCGGTGCGCTTCTGGAAGAACCTGCCCGAGGCCGCCGCGGTGCCCGAGCTGCTGGCGCAGGCGCCGCAGCGCGGTCAGCGCATGGTGGACGCGGGCGGCGCCGCGCGGCTGCGTCGGCGGGGGCTGGCGGTGGGCGCAGGCGAGGGCGAGGGCGACGGCGACGGCCGTTCGGACATCGGCGTCGCGGAGGCCGGCGGGTCGTACGCCGCGTCGGCGGCACCCGAATCGCTGAAAGCGCTGGCGCGTCGTGCGGCCCGCTGCCGCGATTGCCCCGGCGCCGAGGCCGCCACCCAGACCGTCTTCGGCGAGGGCGG
>JACMOG010000354.1 GCA_014378125.1 Vitreoscilla sp.
GCCCTTCCCGCCCCCCCCCGCCGTTCCCGTGCCTCGGGCATGCGCGACCCCCGCCGCGATGCCGCCCGCCGCGTTCGCGTACGTGTAGTCGCGCACCTGTGCGATGCAACGACTGGACATGCGCTGCCACGTCGCGTCGTCGTGCAGCAGCGCCACCGCGGCTTCCGCCCACCTGCCGACGTCGAGTGGGAGCACGCGGCCGTTGTCGTGGTCGCGCACCAGGTCGTCCGCCGCCCCCGCGTATGGCGACACGAGCACAGGAACGCCAGCGGCGCATGCCTCGTTGGCGACAACGCCCCAGGGTTCGCCCGCGCTGGGAAACAGCAGCAACCGGCTGCGTGCGTAGTGCCGCGGCAGGTCGGCCTGGCGCACATGCCCGCCAAAACGCGCGTCGACCCAGCGCACCGCGTTGTCCGCCGCCCGCCGCATCTCGCCTTCGAGATCGCCGGCGCCGAGCAGCATCAGCCCCGCTCGGCGCCCGAGCCGAAGCCCGACCTCACGGGCCACCTCGATGGCGAACAGCGGCGACTTGCTGGCGACGAAGCGCCCGCTGAACAACAGGTCGACGTCGCGGCGCGGCACACGGGCAGCGGCGAACGCGTCGTTATCCGCGCACAGGTGCGACTTGAACAGGCCGGACTCGGCGATGCCGAACTGGCGGTACAGCTCGAACGAGCCCTCGCTGGCACCGATGAACGACCTCGAGCGCAGGTAGACGAAGCGGCGTAGCAAGCGATGCACGACGCTCAGGCTCGCCTCGGAGTTCGCCGTGCCGTCGGTCATCGCCACGTGGGCGACGCCGCGCGCTCGCGCCAGCGCGAATGCGATCAGGTGCGTGGGATTGAAGCCGGTCGTGATGACCACGTCCGGCGTGAACTCGCGCAACCGCGGCCAGGCGTCGACGTTGACATGGATGAAGCGGCCCGCCCAGGTGACGAAGCGCTCGCGCAGGAACGTGTGCGCCGCGCGCAGATGCGCCAGATCCCATTGGCGGTCGGGCTCGCGCCCGCTGCAGAAGAACACCTTCAGTTCGATGCCGGGTGTCTCGCCCAGCAATTCGTAGATCGGAAGGCGGTACGGAGCCGGGATGTTCGTGACCATCGCGACACGAATCGCGCGCGTTGGCGGGACCTCCGTGACGCTGTGCGCTGCAAGTCGTGCGGAGTCGATAGCGGCGTTCATGGAGGTCGTGACGTTAACGGGGCTGCATCACATGCATGTGACGCCGCAGGTGACGCGGAGCGATCCGTTCGGCTGCATGCGCCGCCTTGGGCACGGCACCAGCCGCTCGAGGCAGGCGCGCGTAGTGGCATGCCATCACTATCAGCAGAGCGTGCAGGAAGGTGCTCCACGAAAGCACGCCCTCGGAGCGCATCGGCGCCTCGGTGACGCAGCGCACCAGCATCAGCATGAACAGCAACAGGATGATCCCGCGCGACGCCACGAACTGGCGCAGCGCCGTCGCCACCAGGGCGGCGAAGTAGACCAGCAGCAGCACCAGCCCCACGAGCCCCGCCTCGCCCAGCGTCTGCACCACCTGGTTGTGCGCGTGGCCGACATAGGACATGTGGAATTCGCGTTGCCGGTCGACGCCCCAGATCTCGGGGCCGTACCCGAACAGCACGTTGTCGCGCCAGGCCTGCAGCGTGATGTCCCAGATCTGCGTGCGCCCGGTCAGCGTGACGAGGTCGCTGTGACGCTCCACGTAGCCGACCACGTCGAAGGCGGCGGGCGCCGCCGCCATCGCCACCATCACGACGATCAGGCCGGACAGCGTCAGCACCGCGCGCCGGAACCTGCCCACCGCGTCGGCGCCCGCCGCACCCCGCGCCAGCGTCAGCGGCAGCCAGACGAACAGGAGCATGAGCGGCATCGCGATCCAGGTCGTCTTCGACTGCGCCAGCACCAGCACGGCGGCGCACGAGAGCAGCGTCAGCCAGCGCAACACCCGCCAACGTGACGGTGCGTGGAACTCCACGAGCAGACCCAGCAGCGCGATCGGCCCGATGGCGTTCGCATGCGGCGTGAGTCCGTACAGACGCCAGTCCATGCCTGGAATGAGGCCGGGCTCGGGCCGGTGGATCACGAAATCGGGCTTCAACCAGATGCCGCCGAGACTGGCGAGCATCAGCGTGAGGATGACCAGCCTGGCCGACGCGAACACCGGGGCGAGGTCACCAGGTCGCTGGCAACAGACCGCGGAGAGCAGCACGGGGACGTAGAGGCTGCGCAAGGAGAAGTCGGTCACGTCGGACGCGACCGCCTGGATCAACGCGGTGCCGAGGTAGTAGGCCAGCATCGTCCACAACAGCGGCCGCGCGGGATCGGCGGTGGCCCGCAGGCGTCCCTCGGCCCAGCCGCGCGCCACCTCGATGAGAGAGGCCAGCACCAGGAACAGGCTGAACCAGCGCGAAGCGGCGAAGCCCCCCGACACGTCGTCGTATGTCACGGCGCCCGTGGCCTTCGCGTCATCGAGTTCACGCGTGGTGAGGGCCACCGACAGCAGTGCACCCAGCCCGACGATCAGCAGCACCACCGCCAGGCGCAACTCCGGACGCACGCCCGCGGTCAGTCGGTATTGCAGGACGCAGCCCGCGGCGAGCCCCAGCGCCAGCGCGATGGCGAGAATGACAGGAATCGCGGTGACCAGGAAAATCGCCATCGCGGAGCTCAGGCGGGCTCGAGCCGGTGCTGCGGCGACTCACCTCGCAGCACCGCCCCGATCGTGACCGCCCAGCGGGCCTGGAAGACGGGCCGGGCGTAAGCCTCCATCGTCTCGGCGGCCGTTCGGCCCATCGCGGGAAGCGACTCGCGATTGGCCACCTGGTGCGTCAGGCAGGCGGCGAGCGCCGCGCACGTGCGCGGCACGCTCCAGCCGTTGCGACCGTCGGCCACGAACTCCTCCAGGCCGTGCACCCCATCGCACACCAGCACCGGCAGCCCGGCCGCCGCGGCCTGGGCTGCGGCGAGGCCGAAGGTTTCGTAGGTCGATGGCAGCGCGAAGCTGTCGCAGGACCAAAGGAACGGACGCACGTCGCGCTGAACTCCGACGAAACGGACGCCGCCGTCCACGCCCAGTCGGCGCGCCAACCCCGCATACGTGGCGATCTCGCGGGGCTGGCCGCCGATCACCAGGACCTGCAACGCGTCGCGCTCTGCCTCGCCCAGGGTGGCCAGGGCCTGCAGCAGCAGCCCGAGCCCCTTGCGCTCGAAGTCGCCGAGGGCCATGAATCCGACGACGACGTGGCGCGCGTCAAAACCTTGCACCCGTCTCATCGCGTCGCGCTCGTGTTGCGATGCGCGCGCGAAGTGTTCGACGTCCACGGGATTGGCAATGACTCGCAGCTTGGCGCGCTGCGTCGGATAGTCCGCGGCGATCTCGCGCGCGAGCCCGCGCGAAGGAACGACGATCCAGCGCGCACGGCGCATCGCGAGCGCCTCGCAGGCAGCGTTGAAGCGATGTACCGCCGAGCGCGACAGCCGCCGCAGGCCCGACCCGGCGCCGTTGCGCCATTGGTGCCGCAGATAGCTGCGGTGGCAGAAATGGGCGTAGCAGATCGCCGCGCCGGGCAGTTGGCCCTGCGTGGCCTGCACCGCGTCCGCGTGGCCGCCGCCGATGCGCCAGGCGAGATAGCGCAGCGCCACGTGCAGGTGGAAGATCACGTAGCGCAACAGCACCGGCCCCGCGGGAGCGCGCACCCGCACGAACTCCACGCCCGGCAACTCGGACGCCTCGCAGCGGTCGCTGAACACCGTGACGTCGAAGGAAAGGACGAGCCCCTCGATCTCGGCGAGAACGCAGCTGCCCGCCGGACTGTTCGCGGCCACGGCCATGTCCACGATGGCCACGCGAGGGCGTCGCGGCACGCTCACGGGCGCCCGCCGATCCGCGCACGAAGGGGCTGCCAGAGCAGACCCTGCACCAGCACCTTGGCGTAAGGGAGCGCGAAGTGGATCGGCCACAGCACGCCGGCGTGGCGCCGCGTCAACGCAAGCCACGAGCGCCATGGCAGGCCCTTGCGGGTGTGGATGTCGCGCCACCGGCGAGCGAGCGGTTGCATCGGATCCACCCAGGTACCGCGCGGCGGGTTGTCGCTGCAGGTGCCGTGCACGCCGGCGTCCACCCACGCGCGCACGCCCAGCGCGCGTGCGCGCAGCGCGTAGTCGGTGTCGCCCATGGGGTGCTCGAAGAGCGGGTCGACGTTGCCGACCCGCCGCGCCGCTTCCGCACTGATCAGGA
>JACMOG010000355.1 GCA_014378125.1 Vitreoscilla sp.
CCTGCTGTGGGTGGGCCGCGGCTTGCCGCCAGAGGTGGCGTCTCATTTCGGCGTGGCCGGCGACGCCAACAGCAAGATGTCGCGCGGCGGCTTCGTCGTGAGCATGGGCGCGGCCATGGTGCTGCTGCCGCTGCTGGTGTGGGTCGGCGCGGGCTGGGCGATGAAGCGGGGCAAGCTGAACATCCCCGACGCCGACTACTGGCTGGCGGAGTCGCGCCGCCCCGCCACCGAGCGCTACCTATACCGCCAAATCACGTGGCTGTGCATCGGCATGACGACGCTCATGGGCTGGATCGTCTGGCTGGTGTCGGTCGCCAATGCAGGAGCGCCCGCCCACCCCGTGCTGGACTCGCGCCTCGCCACCCTTGGCGTGGGCGTCTTCATGGCGGCCGTCACGGCCTGGGCCGTCACGCTCAGCGTCCGGTTCAGGCGCCTTGACGCCTGAGCCTGGTACTCACTGCTCCACGAACGCCCGTTCGATGACGTAGTCGCCCGGCTTGGTGGTGTTGCCTTCCTTGAAGCCGCGCTCTTCCATCATCGTCTTCAGGTCGCGCAGCATCTCGGGGCTGCCGCAGATCATCACGCGATCCTCGGCCGGGTCCAGCGGCGGCAGGCCCAGGTCGGCGCCCAGCTTGCCGCTCTCCAGCAGCGTGGTCACCCGGCCGGTGTTGCGGAAGTCCTCGCGCGTCACCGTGGGGTAGTACAGCAGCTTGCCGGCGATGATCTCGCCCAGCAGCTCGTGCTTCGGCAGGTGTTCGGTGATGTAGTCGTGGTACGCCAGCTCGTTGACCTGGCGCGTGCCGTGCACCAGGATCACCTGCTCGAAGCGCTCGTAGGTCTCCGGGTCGCGGATGATGCTCAGGAACGGCGCCACGCCGGTGCCGGTGGACAGCAGGTAGAGGCGCTTGGCGGGCAGCAGGTAGTCGATCAGCAGCGTGCCGGTGGGCTTGCGGCCGACGATGACGGTGTCGCCCACCTGGATGTGCTGCAGGCGCGAGGTGAGGGGGCCGTCGGGCACCTTGATCGACAGGAACTCGAGGTGCTCCTCGTAGTTCGCGCTGGCGATGGAATAGGCGCGCAGCAGCGGCTTGCCGTCTTCCTTGCGCAGCCCGATCATCGTGAAGTGGCCGTTCGAGAACCGCAGCGAGGCGTCGCGCGTGGTGGTGAAGCTGAACAGGCGGTCAGTCCAGTGATGCACGCTCAGCACGCGTTCTTCGTTGAAGGCACTCATGGTCGGGGTGATGTCAGGTCGGGGAAGCGGCCGCCACGGGCGACGGGGTCGCGTTCGTGCGGGGAAACCCGCCATTGTCGCAGAGGGCCCTTGCTCGGCCTCTGGATAAGCTCAGGCGGAAAGGGAATTACGCGGCCGCCGCGGCCGTCTCGGGCCGGGCCTCTGCCTCGGCCTCGGCCTCGAGCCAGGCCGCGAACGCCTGCAGCGCCGGCAGCTCGGCCTTGTGCTCGGGATAGATCAGCGAATAGCTGCGCTGGCCGCTGACCGGATGCGGCGCGATGTCCACCAGCCGGCCCTGCGCCAGCTCCTCCTGCACGAAGAACGGCGGCGCCAGCGCCACGCCCATGCCGTGCACGGCCGCCCCGGTGGGCATCGAGAACAGCTCCATGCGCGGGCCGGCCATGGCCTGCGGCACCACCAGGCCCAGCCCGACGAAGAACTGGCGCCAGGCATAGGGCCGGGTGGACTGCTGCAGCAGCGGCAGCCGGGCCCAGTCGGCGGCGGTGCGTGGCCGGCGGGCGGCCAGCGCCGGGCTCGCGACGGCGATCAGGTCTTCGCTCATCAGGAAGCGGCGCTCGGTGCCGGGCCACGCGGCCGAGCCCGTCTCGCCGGCGTGGATCGCGGCGTCGAACGGCGTGTCGGAGAACAGGAACGGCCGGGTGCGCGCGCTGAGGTGCACCACCACGTGTGGGTGCGCGCGCTGGAAAGCGGGCAGGCGCGGAAGCAGCCAGCGCGTGCCGAAGGTGGGCACCACGGCCAGCTCCAGCGAGCTGCCGCGGCCGCCCCGTGCCATCAGCTCCAGCGTGTCGCGCTCCACCTCGTCGAGCCGGGCGCCCACGCTGCGGCTGTAGTCGAGGCCCGCCTCGGTGAGGGTGACGCCGCGCCGGGTGCGGCGGAACAGGCGCACGTCGAGGAAGGTCTCCAGCGCGCCGACCTGCCGGCAGACCGCGCTCTGCGTGACCGACAGCTCCTCCGCGGCCTTGGTGAAGCTCTGGTGGCGGGCGGCCGCCTCGAAGGCCTCGAGGGCACCGGTGGAGGGAAGCTTGCGACGCATGACGGTGATTCTACAAGTGCGTTTCACGCACAGGTAGGTGCGAATAAAGCGGTTGTTGGCGAATTTGCGCCGGCCTATAGTGCTTCATCCATGCGAAAGACGCACGCCGTCTTCGTTTTATTCAAGCTTCTCCAGGATCCATGCCATGAACGCCTCCCGCGCCAGCTTCCACTGGGACGACCCGCTGCTGCTGTCCGAGCAGCTCACCGACGACGAGCGCATGGTGGTGGACTCGGCGCGCGCCTATTGCCAGGACAAGCTCAAGCCGCGCGTGCTCGAGGCCTTCCGCCACGAGAAGATGGACGCGTCGATCTTTCCGGAGATGGGCGCGCTGGGCCTGCTGGGCCCCACCATTCCCGAGCAGTACGGCGGCGCCGGCATGAACTACGTCAGCTACGGCCTGATCGCGCGCGAGGTCGAACGCATCGACTCCGGCTATCGCTCGATGATGAGCGTGCAGAGCTCGCTGGTGATGGTGCCGATCCATGAATTCGGCAACGAGGCCACCCGGCAGAAGTACCTGCCCAAGCTGGCCACCGGCGAGTGGATCGGCTGCTTCGGCCTGACCGAGCCCAACCACGGCTCCGACCCGGGCAGCATGGTCACGCGCGCGCGCAAGGTCGACGGCGGCTACTCGCTGAGCGGCGCCAAGATGTGGATCACCAACTCGCCCATCGCCGACGTGTTCGTGGTGTGGGCCAAGGACGACGAGGGCGCCATCCGCGGCTTCGTGCTGGAGAAGGGCTGGAAGGGCCTGACGGCGCCGGCGATCCACGGCAAGGTGGGCCTGCGCGCGTCGATCACCGGAGAGATCGTCCTCGACGAGGTGTTCTGCCCCGAGGAGAACGCGTTCCCCGAGGTGCGTGGCCTCAAGGGCCCGTTCACCTGCCTCAACTCGGCCCGCTACGGCATCGCCTGGGGCGCGCTGGGCGCCGCGGAAGACTGCTGGCACACCGCGCGCCAGTATGTGCTGGATCGCAAGCAGTTCGGCAAGCCGCTGGCGGCCAACCAGCTGGTGCAGAAGAAGCTGGCCGACATGCAGACCGAGATCACGCTGGGCCTGCAGGGCTGCCTGCGCCTGGGCCGCATGAAGGACGAGGGCACGGCCGCGGTGGAGATCACCTCCATCATGAAGCGCAACTCCTGCGGCAAGTCGCTGGACATCGCCCGCGTGGCGCGCGACATGCTGGGCGGCAACGGCATCTCCGACGAGTTCGGCATCGCCCGTCACCTGGTGAACCTCGAGGTGGTCAACACCTACGAAGGCACGCACGACATCCACGCGCTGATCCTCGGCCGCGCGATGACCGGCATCGCCGCCTTCTGAGCCTGCGATGACGCCTTCGCCGCGCGCCCTGCAGGGCATCAAGGTGCTCGACCTCTCGCGCGTGCTCGCGGGCCCGTGGTGTGGCCAGCTGCTGGCCGACCTCGGCGCGGACGTCGTGAAGGTGGAGCGCCCCGGCGCGGGCGACGACACGCGCTCGTGGGGCCCGCCCTGGCTGAAGGATGCCAACGGCGAGCAGACGCGCGACGCGGCGTACTACTTCTGCGCCAACCGCAACAAGCGCTCGGTCACCATCGACATCGCCGATCCCGCGGGCCAGGCGCTGGTGCGCCGCCTCGCGATGGAGGCCGACGTGGTGCTGGAGAACTTCAAGGTCGGCGGCCTGGAGCAATACGGCCTCGACCACGCCAGCCTGCTGAAGATGAAGCCATCGCTCGTCTACTGCTCCATCACCGGTTTCGGCCAGACCGGCCCGTACGCCCAGCGCGCCGGCTACGACTTCCTGATCCAGGGCATGGGCGGGCTGATGAGCGTCACCGGCCGCGCCGAAGGCGAGGCGGGCGCGGGCCCCCAGAAGGTGGGCGTGGCGCTGACCGACATCCTCACCGGCCTGTACGCCACCGTCGGCGTGCTGGCCGCGCTGGCGCACCGCGATAGAACGGGCGAGGGCCAGCACATCGACCTGGCGCTGCTGGACGTGCAGGTGGCCTGCCTGGCCAACCAGACCGCCAACCATCTGATCGGCGGAATGATCCCGGGCCGCATGGGCAACGCGCACCCGAACATCGTGCCGTACCAGGACTTTCCCACGGCCGACGGCGACATGATCCTGGCGGTGGGCAACGACGGGCAGTTCGCGAAGTTCTGCGAGGTGGCAGGCAAAGCGGAATGGTCGCGCGACGAGCGATTCGCCACCAACGCGGCCCGCGTGAAGCACCGCGCCGAACTGATCCCGTTGCTGCGCCAGGCCACGGTGATGCGCACGACGCACGAGTGGATCGCCGCGCTGGAGACGGCCGGCGTGCCCTGCGGCCCCATCAACCGCCTGGACGAGGTGTTCGCCGATCCGCAGGTGGTGGCGCGCGGCCTGCGCATCGACCTTCCGCACGCGGTGGCCGGCACGGTGCCGGGCGTGGCCAATCCGATCCGGATGTCGGCGTCGCCGGTGGCGTACGATCGCGGGCCGCCGTTGCTGGGCGAGCACACGCAGGAAGTGCTGCAGGAGTGGCTCGAGGGGTGAGACATTTCCCCCCCACCCCGCCGGGATGGCTGGCCCCGATCGTCGACGCGGGCCCTGGCGCGACCGGGGTCAGGCCCCTTCGGCGCCAGACCCCTCGGGGTCCTGCTCGTCGACCGGGTTCGTGGCCGCCGCCACGCGATACGACTCGTTGGCCCACGCCCCGAAGTCGCCGTTGCGGCAGCGCATGCTGCAGAACGGCCGCGCGTCGTTCGACGGCCCGTACTTGCAGGGCTGGCGGCAGGCCGGGCACGTGATGTCGCGTTCGGGGCCTTGCAGCCCGGGCGGGATGGCGGACGCACTCATGTCTTCTTCTCTTGCTTGCGGGGTCGACAGGTTCTTCAGGCGCAGAGCGCGAGCTCGAACGCGACGTCTTCCGCCAACGGACGCAGTCGGCCTTCGGCGTCGGCCTTCATCAGGCGGATGGACACCATCAACCGGTGGCCGCTGATCTCGGGCACGAGGTCGGCCTCCAGCGGCAGCTTGACGCGCAGCAGGTGGTAGGTGCGCGCGGTGGGCAGGCTCTGCTGGTACTGGCCGCCGTTGGCCACCACCTTGTGCGGAACGCCGGATTCGCGCAGCAGGCCCAGCAGCAGGTGCAGGGCCACCGACAGGGGGGTGAGCGTATCCGTCCAGCGTTGCAGGTCGGCGCGGCGCTGCGCGGCCGGGTGCTGCTGCCACGCGTAGTAGGCCGGCAGGTCGAACGCGCAGGTGCCGCCGGGGATGCCGATGCGACTGCGGATGCTCATCAACCACTCGTTGGACGTCAGCGCCTGGCCGGCCTTGCCGGGCGACTCGTTGAGATCCTTGAAGGCGGTGTCGATGCGGCCGATGACATCGTCGAGGGCCGCCTCGGAGATGGCCGGGTTGCCGCGATACGCGTTCAACTGGGACTTGTGGCGCTCGAGTTCCTTGAGCACGTCGGACTTCAGGTCGGCGCGCGCGGCGACGTCCATGATCTCGAACATCGAGGCCAGCGCGTAGTGGTGGTCGACCGGATCGTCGCGTGCGATGAGGCCGGCCATGCGGTCGAACAGGTGTTCGAGGCGAAGCATCGTGCGGATGCCTTCGTTGAACGGGTATTCGTAGAGGACCAAGGCGTTCTTCAGGTTCGGCTGTGACCGCGATTGTTTCACACGCGTTACGGCCTTCGCCCTCCCAAAGATGCTCGCGCGCGCAATCTGCAGCTTTGTCCTACAAGAACGCGACAGTCGAGCGCATCAATTGGCGGCCCAGGACGCCCAAAGCGCGTCGGCCTCGGCGTCCAGTTGAGCGATGGACAGGCCTTCGTTGAATATCACCGCGTCGGCGATCGCGCGTCGCTGCGCGCGCGTGACCTGCTGCGCGATGGTGCGTTCCACCGCGTCGGCCGTCCAGCCCGAGCGCTGCACCACGCGCGCCACCTGCGTGGCCTCGCTGCAGTCGACCACCACCACGCGATCCACGCGCCCGCGCCAGTTGCCCGATTCGGTGAGCAGCGGCACGTCGAACACGATGGCCTGCCCCGCGCCCGCGCGAGACGCCTGCGCGCGCGTGGCCTCGCCGATCAACGGGTGAAGGATGGCCTCGAGGCGGCGGCGTCCGCCGGGCTGCTGGAAGACGAGCGCGCGCACCTTCGCGCGATCCATCGCACCGTCGGGGCCGATCATGGCGGCGCCGAACGTGGCGGCGGTGGCGGGCAGCGCGGCGCCGCCGGGGGCGGGGGGCCCGTGGGCCCGGGGGGGGGAGTCGGCCCCCCGCGC
>JACMOG010000356.1 GCA_014378125.1 Vitreoscilla sp.
GCGATGCCCTTGGCACCCGACTTCATGAAGACGGGCATCAGCGCCTCGAGATTGGCGCCGGCCGAGAACGCCTCGTCCGGCGACCAGATCACCAGGCCCTTGTAGTCCTTCTCGGCAATCTCGACGGCCTTCAGCAGGCCCTCGGTGACCGTGGGCGAGATGAGGTGCAGCTTGGCGGTGATGCTGGCGATCAGCACGTCGCCGTCCAGCGTCCACACGCGCACTTCGTCGTTCTTGAACACTTCCGTGCCCGACTTCAGCGGCATGGGGGCGCCGGCGCCCAGCACCGTCTCGGGGAACGGCTGGCGCTTGTAGACGTCGAGCTGCGACGGCGGCAGGTACTTGCCTTCGGCCGCGCTCCACGAGCCTTCCGGCGTGTGCACGCCGTCCCGTCCGTCGAACACCCAGTCGGGCAGCGGCGCGGTCGACAGCGCCTTGCCGGCGTCGATGTCTTCCTTGATCCAGCCGGCCACCTGCTTCCAGCCGGCGTCCTGCCACAGCTCGAACGGGCCCTGCCTGGTGCCGAAGCCCCAGCGCATGGCGAAGTCGATCTCGCGCGCGGAGTCCGAAATGTCCTTCAGGTGCACGGCGGCGTAGTGGAAGCTGTCGCGCAGGATCGCCCACAGGAACTGCACCTGCGGGTTGGTGGATTCGCGCAGCAGCTTCAGGCGCTCGGCCGCGGGCTTCTTCAGGATGCGGTCGACGATGGTGTCGGCCTTGGCGCCGCCGGTCACGTAGGTGCCGCTGGCGGGGTCGAGGCGCTGGATCTCCTTGCCGACCTTCTTGTAGAAGCCGGCGCCCGACTTCTGGCCCAGCGCGCCCTGCTCGATCAGGCGGCCGACGACGGCCGGCGTGGCGTAGCTGGGGAAGAACGGATCGTCCTTGAGGTTGTCCTGCAGCGTCTTGATGACGTGGGCCATCGTGTCGAGGCCCACCACGTCGGCGGTGCGGAAGGTGCCGGAGCTGGCGCGGCCCAGCTTCTTGCCGGTGAGGTCGTCGACGACGTCGTACGTCAGGCCGAACTTCTCGGCCTCGATGATGGTGGCCAGCATGCCGGCGATGCCCACGCGGTTGGCCACGAAGTTGGGCGTGTCCTTGGCGCGCACGACGCCCTTGCCGAGCGCCGACGTGACGAAGCTTTCGAGCTGGTCGAGGATGTGCGGCTGCGTGGTGGGCGTGGGAATCAGCTCCACGAGGCGCATGTAGCGCGGCGGGTTGAAGAAGTGGATGCCGCAGAAGCGCGGCTTGATCTCTTCGGGCAGCACCTCGGAGAGCTTGGTGATCGACAGGCCCGAGGTGTTGGACGCGACGATGGCGTGCGGGGCGATGAACGGCGCGACCTTGGTGTACAGGTCGAGCTTCCAGTCCATGCGCTCGGCGATGGCCTCGATGATGAGGTCGCAGTCGCGCAGCAGCTCGAGGTCGGTCTCGTAGTTGGCCTGCTGGATGAGCGCGGCGTCCTCGGCCACGCCCAGCGGAGCCGGCTTGAGCTTCTTCAGGCCGTCGACGGCCTTCGTGACGATCCCGTTCTTGGGGCCTGACTTGGCGGGCAGGTCGAACAGCACGACCTGCACCTTGACGTTGACCAGATGGGCGGCGATCTGCGCGCCCATCACGCCGGCGCCGAGCACGGCCACCTTGCGAACTTGGAATCGACTCACTTTGTTTCTCTCCAGGGGTGAACGGGGCGACCGGCAGCGCAAGCGCTGCCCGGCCCCCGGGTCATGCTGTTATTCGACGCGAATCCAGGTCTGCGTGCGGCCGAACATCGGCGAGCCGATGTAGCCACGCACGTCCAGCTTCTTGCCGCCATCGACGAGCTTGAGGATCAGTTTGTAGCTGGTGCCCTTGGCGGGATCGAGCACCATGCCGCCTGTCCACTTGTCGGATTCTTCCGCGTCCTGCTTGGCACCGCTGAGGATGACCATGCCGACGATCGGTTGGTCCTTGCGGTCGTCCTCGCACTTGACGCACTTCTCGGTGGCCTTGGCCGGATCGGTGATGTGCTCGACCTTGCCCGAGGCCGCTCCGTTGACGACCGTGATGCGCACGGTCGACTTTTCGGTCTTCCCGTCGTCATCGATGGTCTTCCACAGGCCAGCCGGCGTGGCTTGCGCCATCGCGAGGACGCTGGCGGTGGCAAGGACGAAGGCAACTGCTGCTTTTTTCAATTCGGTCTCCAAGATGATTGTTGAAACGGCCGAGGCCGCGCGGCAATGATCGCTCCGATTTCTGCGAACCGGTGTCAGGCGCGGGACTCTCCGTCCCGCGGTTTCTACTTACTCAGAACAGCGCCTCGTCCATCTCCATCAGCGGCTTGAGGCCGGCGCGGCAGGTGCGGATGAGGCCGGCGGTCTCGGGCAGCAGCTTGGCGAAGTAGAAGCGCGCCGTGATGAGCTTGGCCTTGTAGAACGTGTCGCCGGAATCCTTCTTCTCGAGCGCCACCTTGGCCATGCGGGCGAAGAAATACGCGAAGACCAGGTGGCCGCAGACGCGCAGGTAGTCCACCGCGGCGGCGCCCACCTCGTCGGGGTTCTGGAAGGCCTTCATGCCGATCTCGGTGGTCAGCTTCGTCACCTTGTCGCCCAGTTCGGCGAGCGGGTTCACGAATTCCTGCATCGCCTCGCTGGTGCCCTCTTCCTCGACGAACTCGGCGATCTTCCTGCCGAACTTCTTCAGCTTGGCGCCGTTGTCGCCCAGCACCTTGCGGCCCAGCAGGTCGAGCGACTGGATCGTGTTGGTGCCTTCGTAGATCATGTTGATGCGCGCGTCGCGCACGTACTGCTCCATGCCCCACTCGTGGATGAAGCCGTGGCCGCCGTACACCTGCATGCAGTGCGACGTGGCGAT
The DNA here is from genome assembly GCA_014378125.1 of Vitreoscilla sp. The sequence goes on from JACMOG010000356.1 coordinate 2,851, forward strand.
CCAGCCGTTGTCGGTCATGAAGGCCTTGACGATCGGCGTGAGCAGCGCCACTTCGTCGGCGCATTCCTTGCGGACGTCGGAGTCGGGGTGGTGCA
>JACMOG010000357.1 GCA_014378125.1 Vitreoscilla sp.
GCCGCGGGGGGGGGGGGCCCCGCCGCAGGGGGAAAGGGAGGACGGTGGTGCGGGGAGGCCCCCCCCACCCCCCCCGGGCCGCGCGGTCTCGACCAGAAACAGCGCGGTCTCGACCAGAAACATCGAGCCCTCGTTCAGCGGCGAGCGAGACAGCGCCATCCCAGACGAATGAATAGGCCGGCAATGCCCCGCTTGATGCGCCCAATGGACAGCCGGACGGCATCGCAGAATCCGTGGGAACCGACCTCCTTTGCCCGAGTGCCCCGCGCATGACCACCCCTTCCACCGTCCGGCAGCCCGCAGTCTGAAGACCATGAGCGACCGTCAGGATCCCTTCCTGGAATTCGATTCCGGCACCAGCCGTCGCGAAAGCGACGAGTCGGCGCCGGCGGGCGCGCGCCCGTCCAGCGAAGACGGCATCCCGACGCTGGACGACCTGGCGGAGCTGGACGCGATCGGCGTCGACCACGACGCGCTGCTGCATTCGATGGTGTTCCTCACCCGCCACCACGGCAACGAGCGCTCGGCCGACTCGCTGCTCGATGGCATGCCCGTGGACGGCCTGCTGGGCCCGGACGAGGCCGTGCGCGTGATGAAGGCCGCCGGCTACAACGCGGGGTTGATCCAGCGCCACCTGGGCGACATCCACCCGCTGCTGCTGCCCGCCATCCTGCTGCTGAAGAACGGCGATGCCTGCGTGCTGGTGCAGCGCTTCGACGCCGAGCGAGGCGTCTCGCCGATGTGCGAAGTGGTGATGCCGGGCCCCGAATTCCATGTGTGCCGCGCCAGCGAGAGCGAGCTCGAGATCGAGTATCTCGGCTTCGCGCTGGTGGCCACGCCGCAGCCGCAGCAGGCCACGAGCCGCGAGCAGCCGTTGCTGCTCGACGCCGAAAGCCACTGGCTGTGGGGCACGCTGCGCCGCTTCATTCCGTACTACCGCTCGGCGATGCTCGCGGCGTTGCTCAGCAACGTGCTGATGCTCGTCAGCGGCCTCGTCACCTCGGTGGTCTACGACAAGGTGATCCCGCACCAGGCCTTCGTCACGCTGTGGGCGCTGGCCGGCGGCGCGGCGATCGCGCTGATGTTCGACCTGCTGGCGCGCCAGCTGCGCAGCCACCTCATCGACACGGCCGGCAAGAAGGCCGACCTGATCATCGGCTCGCTGCTGTTTCGCCAGACGCTGGGCGTGCGCATGGAGCACCGGCCCGAGTCGGCCGGCAGCTACGCGCACCACATGGCGCAGGTGGAAGTGGTGCGCGAGTTCTTCGCCGGCGCCACGCTGTCGGCGCTCAGCGACGTGCCCTTCATCGTGCTGTACGTGGCCATGACCTTCGTCATCGGCGGCCCGCTCGGCTGGGTGCTGGTGCTGGCGATCCCGCTGCTGGTGGCGATGGCCCTCGGCATCCAGCGCAGCCTGCGCAAGGCCATGAGCGCGAACCTCACCCACCAGGCCGACTTGCAGGGCGTGATCGTCGAGGCGGTCGAGGGCCTGGAAGACCTGAAGGCCGTCGGCGCACAAGGTCGCTTCCTGCATCGCTACGAGGATGCGACCGCCGCCGCGGCGGAGACGGGCCTGAAGGCGCGCGGCATGTCCAGCTGGACGAGCAACATGTCGATGGTGTCGCAGCAGCTCGTCACGCTGGTGATGCTGGTGTGGGGCGTGTACCTGATCCACGACGGCCTGGTGACCGGTGGCGCGCTCATCGGCGCCGTGATGTACGCCGGCCGCGCCGTGGCGCCGCTCAGCAGCGTGGTGAGCCTGGCCACGCGCTACCAGGGCGCGCGCGCCGCCATGATCTCTCTCGACCGCATGATGAGCCTGCCCACCGAGCGCGAGAAGGGCCGCAGCTACGTGACCGGCCACCGCGTGACGGGCGCCATCGCGCTCAACGAACTCAGCTTCGCCTATCCACAGACCAGCCAGTCGCTCGCCCCGCGCGTGCTCAAGGGCGTGACGGTGCGCGTGAAGGCCGGCGAACGCATCGCGATCCTGGGCCGCATCGGCAGCGGCAAGTCCACCATCCTGCGCCTGATGGCCGGCCTCTACCAGCCCACCGAGGGCATGGTCGACGTCGACGGCCTCGACCTGCGCCAGATCGACCCGGCCGACTACCGCATGCGCGTGGGCTTCGTCTCGCAGGAGCCGCGCCTGTTCAACGGCACGCTGCGCGACAACGTGATGATGGGACGCCCCAACCTCGACGCCTCGCGGCTGGCCGAGGTGGCACGCGTCACCGGCCTCGACCGCGTGGTGGCCGGGCATCCGCAGGGCTGGGAGCTGTCGGTGGGCGAGATGGGCGGCCTGCTCTCGGGCGGCCAGCGCCAACTGGTGGCGCTCGCGCGCTGCCTCATCACCAAGCCGCAGATCCTGTTGATGGACGAGCCCACCAGCTCGATGGACGCGCAGTCGGAAGTGATGTTCCTGCGCCAGTTGAAGGAGGCCGCCGGCACGCGCACGCTGATCATGGTCACCCACCGTCCCGCGGTGCTGGAGCTGGTCGACCGCGTGATCGTGGTGGACGGCGGCAAGATCGTGCTCGACGGCCCGAAGGCCGCGGTGCTGGCCGCGTTGTCCGGCATCAAGCCGTCGGCGCCGGCGCAGCCGGGGCAGCAGCGCCCGGCCGCGGCCCCGCCGCCGGCGCAGGCCGCGCAACGGTCGGTCGAACCCGTGGCGCAAGCCGCCTGACCCGCGATGTTCGGGCGCAAGAAATCCGGTCCCGCGCTCGCGGGCGCCTCCGCCGGCGGACGCCCGCGCCGCGGCGACGACGCGTTCATGAGTGGCGTGCGCGCCGCCCAGGTAGTCGAGGCATCGCCTCAGGTCGTGTGGATCCTGTATCTCATCGCCGCCGTGCTGGTGGCCGCGATCACGTGGGCCTCGCTGGCGCGCGTCGACGAGGTCACGAAGGCCGACGCCCGCGTGGTGCCCGAAGGCCACGAGCAGGTGATCGCCAGCCTCGAAGGCGGCATCCTGCACGAACTGCTGGTGCGCGAAGGCGAGCAGGTGGAGGAGGGCCAGCCGCTGGCCGAGCTCGACCCGACGCGCTACCAGTCGCAGCAGGCCGAGGGCGAGACCAAGCGCATCGCGCTGAAGGCGCAGATCGCGCGCCTGACCGCCGAGTCCACCGGACGCGCGCTCGAATTCCCGCCCGAGGTGCTGGCCCTGCCCAAGGTGGCCGACAGCGAGCGCGACAACTACGCCGCCCGCAAGCACGCGATGGACGATGCCGTGGGCTCCAACGGCCGCGGCATCGAGATGCTGCGCCGCGAGCTCCAGATGTCCGAGGCGATGGCCGCCAAGGGCCTGCTGTCCGAGGTGGAGGTGCTGCACCTGCGGCGCCAGATCAACGAGCTGAGCCTGCAGAGCTCCGACCGCCTCAACCGCTTCCGCCAGGACGCCAGCGCCGAGCTCACCAAGCTGCAGACCGACCTGGCCGCGCTCGAGGAGCAGCAGGCCGGGCGCCAGGACGTGCTCAGCCGCACCGTGATCAAGTCGCCGGTGCATGGCCTCGTCAAGAACATCCGCAGCAACACCGTGGGCGGCATCGTCGGCCCCGGCGCGCCCATCATGGAGATCGTGCCCATCGGCAAGCGCACGCTCATCGAGGCGCGCGTCAAACCGGGCGACATCGGCTTCCTGAAGGTGGGCCAGATCGCCAAGGTCAAGCTCTCCTCCTACGACTTCACCGTCTACGGCGGCCTGGACGGCGCGATCGAGTCGATCTCGCCCGACGCCATCGGCGATCCGGACCGCGCGTCCAGCGGCGGCGCCGACGCGACGTACTATCGCGTGATGCTGCACGTGGACAACAACACGCTGCACGAGAAGGGCAAGGCGCTCACCGTGCTGCCGGGCATGACCGGCAGCGCGGAGGTGAACATCGGCGAACGCTCGGTGCTCAACTTCCTGCTGCGACCGATGCTGAAATCCAAGGAAGCGTTCCGCGAGCGCTGAAATCCTGAGGCACAAGACATGAGCAACCGCATCAACGACATCTTCAACTCGATGGGCGGCGAGCGCGCGCTGATCACGCAGCAGGTGACGGCCTACCGCGACTACAGCCAGGCCGAGGTTTTCTTCCGCCTGGCGTGGGAGAAGTCGCAGCGCGTCGACGCGTTGCGCGAGCGCTTCGCGGGCCGGCGCATCGGCAAGATCTGCGTGGGCGCCAGCCTGGCCGCGGCCGGGCTGCAGCTGCCCGGCGTGGACATCGTGGCGTTGCCGAAGGACTACTTCGAGCGCGCCCTCGGCGACGGGCTGCCCGAGCTGCTGCAGGAGCTCGCCGGCGCCATCGTCGTCATCAACAACAACGACTTCTCGCACGGCCAGTCGGCGCCCGGCATCATGCGCGCCTACGGCCAGGCCGACGACACCGTCTTCCTGGGCTGGGACTACGACAACCACCACTGGATGGACGCCAGCCTGATGCTGGCCGCCCACACCGACCTGTACTTCCCGGCGCACCAGGAGAACATGTTCCTGCTGTCGCGCATGAACGCGCTCACCTGCGGCCCGGTGCCGTGCGCCACGGTGCAGTGGTCGCAGCGCTTTCTCGAACAGCACCTCGAGCAGATGCTGCGCACAGAGCGCACCGACCAGCCGCTGGGCATGCACTTCTTCTACCAGGCGTTCGCGTTCCGCAACCAGACCGTGGTGACGCTGGGCAAGCACTTCCCCAACGTCGGCTTCGCCGATCGCGCCTTCCAGGTGAAGACGCCCGAGGACCGGCTGACCGAGTGGATCGCCCACAAGGCGCACTGGATCGTGCCCGTGCTCAACGACGTGCCGATCCGCATCTTCGATGCGCTGGCCAGTGGCGGCGTGCCCCTGCTGCCTGAGGCGCTGCGCTTCCTGGCGCCGGTGGCCTCGCTGCCGCGCGAGCATGTGGTGTTCTACGGCCCGCAGGACATCCTCGAGCCCGAGGCCGTGGTGGCGCGCGCCAACGCCGTGTTCGACCAGGGCGGCGCCGAGGGCATCGTCGCCCGCCATCGGTTGGGGGTAAACCAGCACCACGCGGCCGACCGCCTGTCCAGAATGCTCGACATGGCCCGGGAAAGACTCGAATTCGCGCCGCTTATCGGTTGAACGGCGGCGGCCTTGAGGCACGATCATCGCTCCATCGATGGCGCCATGGAGCGCGAGAAATGACCCAAGTCCTAGTCACCGGCGGCGCCGGCTTCCTCGGCAGCCACCTCTGCGATCGCCTGATCGCCCGTGGCGACGAAGTGCTGTGCGTGGACAATTTCTACACCGGCGGCAAGGGCAACGTCCGTCACCTGATGGGCAACAAGAACTTCGAGCTGATGCGTCACGACGTGACGTTCCCGCTCTACGTGGAAGTCGACCGCATCTTCAACCTGGCCTGCCCGGCGAGCCCGGTGCACTACCAGCACGACCCGGTGCAGACCACCAAGACCAGCGTCCACGGCGCCATCAACATGCTGGGCCTGGCCAAGCGCCTGAAGGCCCGCATCCTGCAGGCCTCCACCAGCGAGGTGTACGGCGATCCGGCCATGCACCCGCAGCGCGAGGAGTACTGGGGTAACGTGAACCCGATCGGCCCGCGCTCGTGCTACGACGAAGGCAAGCGCTGCGCCGAAACGCTGTTCTTCGACTACTGGCGCCAGCACCAGCTGCAGATCAAGGTCATCCGCATCTTCAACACCTACGGCCCGCGCATGCAGCCCGACGACGGCCGCGTGGTGAGCAACTTCATCGTGCAGGCCCTCAAGGGCGAGCCCATCACGCTGTACGGCGACGGCCTGCAGACGCGCAGCTTCTGCTACGTCGACGACCTGATCGAGGGGATGATGCGCCTGATGGACTCCGAGCGCGAGATCACCGGCCCGATCAACGTCGGCAATCCGGTGGAGTTCACGATGCGCGAGCTGGCCGAGCTGGTCGTCGCGATCACGGGCTCGAAGTCGCCCATCGTGTTCCGCCCGCTGCCGCAGGACGACCCCAAGCAGCGCCGCCCGGACATCTCGCAGGCGCAGGCCAAGCTGGGCTGGGAGCCCAAAGTGGCCCTGGCCGACGGCCTGAAGGAAACCATCGCCTATTTCCGCCGCACGCTCGACTTCACCGACGCCCCCATCGTGGTGCCGGTGGCCGGCGCCCCGTGGCTGCCTGCCACCCCCCCCGTGGTGGCCGGCTGATGGCGCGAGACGGCGCCCCCGCGGCGCCGTCGCACCGAGTGTCCGAGATGGGTTTCCTCCACTTCCGCAGCCGCTGGCTCGCCACCGTCGCGCTGGCCCTGGCGCTGGGCGCCGTCGCCGGCGTGCCCGCGCCGGCGCGCGCCGTGTCGGCGTCGCTGGCCTCCTCGGGGCGCCAGCCGATCCCGCTCGACGCGCCGCGGCCCAAGCTGGAGCCGGCCGCCGCGGCGCTGAAGAACCGCTGCGTGGGCGACGAGCCGGCCGAACCCAAGGCGGCCCCCA
>JACMOG010000358.1 GCA_014378125.1 Vitreoscilla sp.
ACTGAGCGGCCAGATCCTGCGCCCGCGCCCACCGCGCGCCGTTCAAGGCGTCGATCGCGGCGGTGTAGATCTTTTCCAACTCGTTCATCAGGGGCCCCTGATTCCTTCGTTCGTTGCGTGGATCAGTGCGCCGCCGTCATCGATTTATCACCGATGTTGCGGTCGAGGAAGGCGAGCAGTCGGGTGTAGAACTCGCGCCGGTGCTCCAGCGTGTAGAAGCCGTGGCCTTCGGTGGGTACGTAGAGTGTCTCCACCGGTACGCCGGCCTTCTTCAGCGCGGCTTCCAGCTTCTCGGAGTGCTTGATCGGCGCGGTCTTGTCTTCCCCGCCCGCCGCGAGAAAGACCGGCACCTTGATCCGGTTCGCGGTCAGGTTTGGCGAGGCCTTGGCCAGTAGTGCAGGATCGGTGCCGATCCATTCCTTTGTCCAGTTCTCCAGGCGCGTGCTCTTGTCGGCTTCCTCGGCCACCAGCATCGGCAAGTCGTAGACGCCGACGTAGCCGACCGCGCACTTGTACAGCGTCGGCTCCTTGCTCACGCCCTCCAGCGACGCATAGGCGCCGTAACTGGCGCCATACATGCACATGCGCGAGCGATCGACGATGCCCTGCGCGACCGTCCATTCGGTAGCGTCGGTCAGGTCGTCCTGCATCGCGCCGCCCCATTGCTTCTGGCCGCTCTTGAGGAACTGCTGGCCGTAGTTGCCCGAGCCGCGATAGTTGACCTGCAACACCGCGTAGCCGGCGGCCGCCAGCAGTTGCGCGTCGGTGTCGTAGCGCCACGTGTCGTAGATGGTGAACGGGCCGCCATGCGTGAAGACCACCAGCGGCAGGTTCTTGGCTTCGCGGCCCGGCGGCAGGGTCAGATAGGCGCGCAGCGGCACGCCATCGCGCGCCTTGATCTGCAACACCTGCGTCTGCGCCGACGCCTTCGGATCGACCCAGCGACGTCGGCTCAGCAGATACGTGGCCTGCTTGGTCTGGGTGTCGAACAGATAGAACTTGCCGGGATCGCGGTCCGAAGAGACGTAGACCAGCAGGAGCTTGCCATCGCTGGTGGTCGACGTGACCTTGACCGCGCTGCCCGCGAACGCCTGTTGCAACATGGCGGACAGCTTGGCCTCGCGACTTTGCGGATCGAAGAAGGCCGCATGCGCAATGCCGTCGTTGTAGATCACGCCGACGGGCACGTTGTTGCCGTCGAAGGTATGCACGATCTCCGCCGGATCCGCGACAGCGTCGCGCAGCAGTTCCTTGCGTTCGCCGCTGGCGGTGTCGTAGGCGACGACCGCATCCGGGCCGCTGGCGCGCTCTACCGTGAGGTACGCGGTGCGGTTGTCCGCCGAGAAGCCGACCGGCGCCTCCGCCACGCCGCTGACGGTCTCGTCGTTGATCAGCTTCCAGTCCGCGTCGGCGGTCGGGCGATACCAGAGCTTGCTCGCGTTGTCCTTCTGCGAGGCCGCGGCGAATCGCACCACGCCGGCGTTGTCGGGGGTGAACTGCGCGGATTTGATCGGCGAACGGGCGAGCACGCTGCGGCGGCCCGTATCCACGTCGAGCAACTCGGCCGTGTTGAAGCGCTCGCTCGTGCCATATGGGTAGGCGGTGATGATCACGTGATGGTCGTCGCCGGGGATCCTGTTCAAGGACAGCACGGCCACGCGCTCCTTGTTGCCGCCGGCCAGCGGGTCACTGCTCACCGCCCATCCGGCCAGCAGGTCCGGCCTCTTCTGATCGAAGTCCAGGCCGTACAACTGGCCGGTGTCCTGGGGCTGCTCCAGCGCACCGATCTTCTCGGCCACGCGGATCAGCAGGCGTTTGTTGTTGACCCAGGTGAACGCGTGGATGTATTCGTCCTTGCCGAGCGTGAACGAGGTGGTGATGGCCGAATCGGAGCGACGCATCACGACCAGCCCCTCGCGGTCGTCCTGCGGCATCGTCGCGGCCAGGTACTGGCCATCGGGAGAAATCTCGATGACGTCGAACTGGCTGTGCTTGAGCATCGCCTCCAGATCGACGCCGGCCGTGGCACTGGCCGATACCAACGAGCCAACCATCGCCAGCAAGAACGCCGCGATCTTCCTCTTCATGTTTTCTCCCCTTTGATCACCCATGATAAAAGCAATTCCTACAGCCCGAAGAACGCCTTCGCCTCGCCGACGTCGACCGCGATCCCGGCCTGCAGCGCCTCCAGCGACCCGTAGTTGCGCTCCTCGTGCAGCCACTTCACGAACTCCACGTTGATGAGCCTGCCGTAGGCCGCCTCGCGCCCCAGCGGCTCGGGCCAGGCGAGGCAGTGGGTCTCGAGCAGCACGCGCCCGGCCTTCTCGATGGTGGGCCGCACGCCCAGGCTGGAGACGGCCGGCAGCGGCTGCGGCGTGAGACCGTGCACGCGCGAGATGAAGATGCCCGAGGCCGCGGGGCGCGCGTCGGGCATGCGCAGGTTGAGCGTGCGGAAGCCGTCGCCGGCGCCGCGCTGCGTGGCGCCCAGCTCGCGGCCCAGCTTGCTGCCATGGGCCACGCGGCCGCTCACCGAATACGGCCGACCCAGCAGCGAGGCGGCCTTCACCAGGTCGCCCGAGGCCAACGCCTCGCGCACCGCGGAACTGGACACGCGCAGGCCGTGCACCTCGTAGCTCATCATCCGCGCCACGTCGAAGCCCGCGGCGCTGCCGGCGGCGCCCAGCATGGCGTAGTCGCCCGCGCGATTGGCGCCGAAGCGGAAGTCGTCGCCCACCAGCACGTAGCGCACGCCCAGGCCCTGCCTCAGCACCTTGGCGATGAACTCGTCGGGCGACAGCGACGCCAGGTGCTCGTCGAAGCGCAGCAGGATCACGTGGTCGATGCCGCAGCGCTCGAGCTCCACCACCTGGTCGCGCAGCGTGGCGATGCGCGCCGGCGCCAGCTCGGGCTTGCCGGCGCGGCGCGCGAAGAAGTCGCGCGGATGCGGCTCGAAGGTGAGCACGCAGGCCGGCACGCCGCGATGGCGCGCCTCGTTGCGCAGCAGGGCGAGCATGGCCTGGTGGCCACGATGCACGCCGTCGAAGTTGCCGATGGTCAGCGCCGTGCCGCCGCGCGCGAGGGCCAGGGTGGCGAGGGAGCTGAGGCCGCGGTGGATCTGCATGAAGCGATTATCGGCCGGGTCGGCGACGAGGGGTCTGGCCCCTGCGGGGCCAGACCCCTATGCGAGGTAGCGATCTACCAGTTCGCTCAACGCCTCGCGCGTGAACGGCTTGCTGAGATAGTCGTCCATGCCGGCCTTCAGGCAGCGTTCGCGCTCGCCCGCGGCGGCGCTGGCCGTGAGCGCCACGATGGGCACGCGCTGGTTCTGGCGCAGGCGCGCCTCGCGCGCGCGCCAGAGGCGCGTGGCCTCCCAGCCGTCTAGCACGGGCATCTGGCAGTCCATCAGCACCAGGTCATAGGTGGTCTGGTTCATCACGGCCAGCGCCTTCTGGCCGTCCGCCGCCAGCTCGGCGTTCACGCCCATCTGCTCCAGCATGCCGCGCACCACCAGCGCGTTCACCTCGTTGTCCTCCACCACCAGCACGCGGCCGGATCGGATCACCGATGGCCCGGCGGTCTCGCCGGCGGCGGCCAGCTCCTCGCTGAGCGACTGCCGCGGCGGGGGCGTCTTCGGGGTGGGGCGGAACGCGATGGTGAACTCGAAGGTGGTGCCCTTGCCGGGCACCGAGCGGCAGGTGACGTCGCCGCCCATCGCGCGCGCGAGCCGGCGCGAGATGGTGAGGCCCAGGCCCGCGCCCGAGCGCGCCGGCGCGGCGTGCGAGGGACCCTGCTCGAACGCGTCGAAGATGCGCTCGATGGCGTCCGGCGGAATGCCTTCGCCGCTGTCGCTCACGCGAAAGTGCAGCAGCCCGTCGCTCATGCCCACCGCCAGGCCCACGTGGCCCTGCGCCGTGAACTTCAGCGCGTTGCCGATCAGGTTGTGCAGCACCTGCTTCACGCGCGACGCGTCCATCAGCGCCGCCGCGGGCAGGCCCAGGTCGAACACCGCCTCGAACGCCAGGCCGCGCTCCTCGGCCACCGGCTGCAGCAGGTCGGTGACGTCGCGCACCGTCTGCGCGATCAGGGTGGGCTGCGGGTTGAGCTCGATGCGGTCGAACTCGATGCGCGACAGA
>JACMOG010000359.1 GCA_014378125.1 Vitreoscilla sp.
CAGGTACACGCGGTTCAGGTCGGTGATCTCGAGCTCTCCACGCGGGCTCGGCTTGTGCGCCTTGGCGTGCGCCACGACATCGGTGTCGTAGAAATAGAGGCCCGTGACGTCATAGCGGCTCTTGGGCTTGGCCGGCTTCTCCTCGAGGCTCACGGCTTTGCCCGCGGCGTCGAATTCGACGACGCCATAGCGCTCCGGATCGGTGACCGGATAGGCAAACACCGTCGCGCATTGATCGTTCGCGTGGGCCGCCGACAGTCGTCCGCCCAAGTCATGACCATAGAAGATGTTGTCGCCCAGCACCAGCGCGCTGGGCGCGCCGTCCAGGAACTTCTCACCGATGAGGAAGGCCTGCGCGAGGCCGTCGGGACTGTCCTGCACCGCGTACTTCAGGTCGATGCCCCAGCGCTTGCCGTCGCCCAGCAACTGCTCGAAACGCGGCGTGTCCTGGGGCGTGCTGATGATCAGGATCTCGCGGATGCCCGCCAGCAGCAAAACGCTGAGCGGGTAGTAGATCATCGGCTTGTCGTACACCGGGATCAGCTGCTTGCTGATGGCCAGCGTGGCCGGATGCAGCCGGGTGCCGGAGCCTCCGGCGAGGATGATGCCTTTGCGGTTCACGTGGGATTCCTTCGGTGGCGCGCCATCAGGCGGGGAGGATCTCGTCGAGCATGCGCCGCACGCCGGCTTCCCACTCCGGCAGGTGCACGCCGAAGCGCTCGCGCAGCTTGCGCGTGTCCAGCCGCGAGTTGAGCGGGCGCGGCGCAGGCGTGGGATACGCGCTGGTGGGGATGGGCCGCAACGCGTCGGGCGGCAACGCCAGCGCGACGCCCCGGGCCCGCGCCGTCTCGATCACCAGGCGCGCGTAGCCGTGCCAGCTCGTGGCGCCCGCGGCCACGGCGTGATACGTGCCCGCCAGATCGGGCTGGGCCCGCGCGGCGCGCGCCATCAGCGCGGTGAGGTCGGCCAGCAGGTCGGCGCCGGTGGGCGCGCCGACCTGGTCGTCGATCACGTTCATCTCGGTCTTGCTTGCCGCCAGGCGCAGCATCGTCTTGGCGAAGTTGCCGCCACGCGCCGCGTAGACCCAGCTGGTGCGCAGGATCAGGTGATGGCAGCCGCTGTCGCGGATCTGGCGTTCGCCATCGAGCTTGGTGCGGCCGTAGACGGACAGCGGGCCGGTGGACGCGTCCTCGGCGCGCGGCTGGTCGCCGCTGCCGTCGAACACGTAGTCGGTGCTGTAGTGCACCAGCCACGCGCCACAAGCCGCGGCCCTGCGCGCCAGCACGCCAGGCGCATCGGCATTGATCGCCCGCGCGAGATCGGGCTCGGATTCGGCCTTGTCGACGGCCGTGTGGGCGGCCGCGTTGACGATCAGGTCGGGACGCACCTTGTCCACGGTGGCCGCCAGCGCGGCGGGCTTCGAGAAGTCGGCCGCGTACTCGCGGTCCTGGAAGTCGAGCGCCAGCACATCCCCCAGCGGCTGAAGCGAGCGTTGAAGCTCCCAGCCCACCTGGCCGTCGCAGCCAAGCAGCAGGATCTTCATGCCTCGGCTTTCGAGTATTGAGTGCTCACCCAATCGCGATAGGCGCCGCTCTGCACGCCCTCCACCCACTCTGTATTGGCGAGGTACCACTCCACGGTCTTGCGCAGGCCCGTCTCGAAGGTTTCCTTGGGTTGCCAGCCGAGCTCGGTGCAGAGCTTGGTGGCGTCGATCGCGTAGCGACGGTCGTGACCCGGGCGATCCTTGACGAAGGTGATGAGGCGTTCGCGCGGACCGGCGGTGTCGGGCCGCAGTTCGTCCAGCAGCTTGCAGATGCCGCGCACGATGTCGATGTTGGTCTTCTCGTTGAGGCCGCCCACGTTGTAGGTCTCGCCCACGCGGCCGTCGGCCAGCACGGCGCGGATGGCCGCGCAGTGGTCCTTGACGTACAGCCAGGCGCGGATTTGCTGGCCGTCGCCGTAGATCGGCAGCGGCTTGCCCGCCAGGGCGTTGTGGGTCACCAGCGGGATCAGCTTTTCCGGGAAGTGATAGGGACCGTAGTTGTTGGAACAGTTGGTGGTCAGTACCGGCAGGCCATAGGTGTGATGGTAGGCGCGCACCAGGTGGTCGGACGCCGCCTTCGACGCCGAATACGGGCTGTTCGGCGCGTAGGCCGTCGTTTCGGTGAACGGCGCGTCGTCGGGCCCCAGGCTGCCGTAGACCTCGTCGGTCGACACGTGCAGGAAACGGAAAGCGCCTTTCTCGCCCGCTTCCAGCGCCGACCAATAAGCGCGCGCCGCCTCGAGCAGCGCAAAGGTGCCGTTGATATTGGTGTTGATGAATTCACC
>JACMOG010000360.1 GCA_014378125.1 Vitreoscilla sp.
CGACGCGTGCCGCCGTGCTGATCACCGGCGAGACTGGCACCGGCAAGGAACTCGCTGCCCGCGCCATCCACGACGCCTCCGACCGCGCGGCGCACCTGTTCGTGCCGATCAACTGCGCCGCGATGCCGGCGGAGATGGTGGAGGCCGAGCTGTTCGGTCATGACCGCGGCGCGTTCACCGGCGCGGTCAGGGAGCGCGTCGGAAAGTTCGAGCTGGCGTCCAAGGGCACGATCTTCCTCGACGAGATCACCGAGATGCCCATCGCGCTGCAGTCCAAGCTGCTGCGTGTGCTGCAGGAGTCGCGCATCGAACGGCTGGGCAGCAATCGTACGATCGACCTCGACATGCGCGTGGTCGCGGCCTGCAACCGCGATCCGCGCGAGGCGATCCAGGCCGGTAGGCTGCGCGAGGATCTGTACTACCGGCTCAACGTGTTCGCGTTGGCGCTGCCGCCGCTGAGGGAGCGCATCGACGACCTGCCCGGACTCGTCGCGCACCTGGCCGCGCGCCAGGGACGCAGCATCGAACTCTCCGCCGATGCGTTGCGGATCCTGAGCGCCTATCGCTGGCCGGGCAACGTGCGCGAGCTCGACAACGTCGTCCAGCGCGCATTGATCCTGAGCCGCGACAAGGTGATCCAACTCGATCACCTGCCGCGCGACATCGTGGAGGCGGCGACCGGCTCGCCGGCACCGGTGGCAGCGGTCGTCGCGATGCCTGGAGGCGAGACGTTCGATTCGCTCGATCTCGCGCTCGCCACCGAGGCGCTCGAGCAGCGGTTTATCGTCGAGGCTCTTCGGCAGTCAGGCGACAACAAGCGGCGCGCAGCCACGCTGCTCGGCGTGAGCGAAAGGACGCTCTGGTACAAGCTCGGCCGCGTGAAGAGCTGAGCCGGTGGCGGCCGTGCGCTGAGGTCCGGGCGGAGTGGCATCGTGCACGGGAGCGCGGCTTGCTGGCCATGCCGACTCTCGCAACCCGACCGGTCCACCACGATGTCTCTGCCCAACCTGCTCTCCTCCGCCCTGATCGGCGCCGTCGCCAGCGCCCGCTCGATGACGCCCATGGCGTCCATCGCCGCGGCACGGCTCGCCGGTCGCAAGACCCCGGGCGAGCTCGTGCTGCTGGACCATCCGGTGGTCAAGTACGGCGCACTCGCCATGGGCGTGGGCGAGCTGCTGGGCGACAAGATGAAGAGCGCGCCCGACCGCACGGTGTTCCTCGGCTTGCTCGCGCGCGTGGCGAGCGCGGGGATCGCGGGCGCGGCGCTCGCGCCCGCGGGACGCGAACGCGCCGGCGCCGCGCTGGCCGTGGCCACGGCCGTGCCGCTCGCCTACGCCACGCTGGCGGGCCGCAAGCAGGCCATGGCGCGCATCGGCCAGACGCGCAGCGGGCTCATCGAGGACGCGCTGGTGGTCGCTGCGGGCGCGGCGGTCGTGGCGTGGGCCATGCGGTCCCGCAACGGCTGAGTCGCGGCCGGGCACGCGCGGCCGGTGGCCGGTCGCTGATGCCGCGGTCGACGGCAGCGCTCGACCGCCGTGCCGCGGACTGGTTGGGATGAAGTCTCCAGAATAGCAACGATGGAGACGCCACATGACCGATGCCATGGCGAAATGGGCCGGCTTGACGCCCGGCCACGCGAACCGCGTGCCCTTGTCCCCGGTGGGCTTCCTGCGCCGGTCGGCCGAGATCTATCCCGAGCGCATCGCGGTGATCCATGGCGCCGACCGCTGGACCTATGCGCAGACCTACGAGCGCGCGCGCCGGCTCGCGTCGGCGCTGCGGCGCCACGGCGTCGAGCGCGGCGACGTGGTGGCCACGATGCTGCCCAACGTGCCGGCCATGGTGGAGGCGCACTTCGGCGTGCCGATGGCCGGCGCCGTGCTGTGCACCATCAACACCCGGCTGGAGGCCGAGACGGTCGCCTACATCCTCGACCACGGCGTCACGCACATGTGCGGCGCGCCCACCGTGCTGGGCCTGCTGGCCTCGGCGCCGGCCGAGCAGCAGCGGCCGTTCGCCAACGTCGTGCACATCCAGACCGGCGGATCGCCGCCCCCGGCGCGCGTCATCGAGGCGGTCGAGGGCCTCGGGTTCCGCGTGCTGCAGATCTACGGCATGACGGAGCTGCAGGGTCCGTCCCATTCGTGCCAGCCGCAGGCCGACTGGGCCGCCATGCCGATCGCGCAACGCGCAGAGCTCATGGCGCGCCAGGGCGTGCGCTATCCGGTGGTGGAGCACGTGATGGTGGGCGACCCCCTCAGCTGCGAGCCCATGCCGCGTGACGGCCAGTCGGTCGGAGAGATCATGCTGCGATCCAACACCGTGATGCTGGGCTACTTCAAGGATCCGGCCGCCACCGCCGAGGCCTTCCATGGCGGCTGGATGCACACCGGCGACCTGGCCGTGTGCCACCCCGACCACTACGTGGAGATCAAGGATCGCAAGAAGGACATCATCATCTCGGGCGGCGAGAACATCTCCAGCGTGGAGGTGGAGATCGCCCTGTACAAGCACCCGGCGGTGCAGCTGGCGGCCGTCGTGGCGCGCGCGGATCCGAAGTGGGGCGAGACGCCGTGCGCGTTCATCCAGCTCAAGCCCGGCGCGACGGCCACCGAGGCCGAACTCGTCGAGTGGTGCCGCGAGCGGATCGCGCACTACAAGGTGCCGCGCAAGGTGGTGTTCGGCGCGATCCCGACCACGGCCACGGGCAAGATCCAGAAGTTCGTGTTGCGGGAGACGGCGCGCGGCGTCGAGTAAGGCGGGGCGGGCGTGCATACTGGGGTTCCCTGAACTCGTCGAATGCCGCCCCCCGAGGGTGGCTGGACAGTCCTCCGCGTGCGCACACTGACCCGAGACTTCTGCAAGGTCTGGCTGCCGCTGGCACTGGTGGTGGCGGTCGTGGCGGGCTGGCTCGGCAGGGAAGTCATCTCCGCGGAGCGCCTGCGCGAACTCGCCGAACAACGAACCGAGGCGGACGTGTCCAGCGCCGCCGTCACCGAGCGCCTGGCGCCGGTGGAACGCCATCTGCGCGCTTTGGCCGGCGACGTCCGAGTGCGCAAGGCCTACAGCGCGCCCGATGCATCGACGCTCGACGCCATGGCCGACGCGTTCATCCTGATGCTGAACGGCGATCCCTCGTACGCGCAGGCGCGCTGGATCGATCCCGACGGACGCGAGCGCGTGCGCGTGGACATGACGCCGCAGGGCGCGACCCGGATCCCCGAGGCCCGCCTGCAGCGAAAGACGGCGCGGTACTACGTGACCCGGGCGATGGCGTTGCCGGCGGGTTCGCTGTCCGTGTCCGAGCTCGACCTCAACATCGAACACGAGGTCATCGAGCAGCCGCGCCGGCCGATGTTCCGCGAGGTGATCAACATCCGCGCCGACGACGGCGCCCCCGCGGGCCTGCTGGCGATCAACGTCCAGGGCGCCAGCATCCTCCAGGCGCTCGACTACCCGGACCTCCCACGCGGCATGAGCCGACTGATGGTCAACGCGCGCGGCGACTTCCTGCGCGGGCTGCGCGAGGACGACGAGTTCGCGTTCATGTTCGGCCGCCATGTGACGATGGCCGAGCGCGCGCCCGAGGTCTGGCGGCAGATGCAGGCCCGTCCCATCGGCGAGGCCGCGGTGGACGGCGCGTTGTGGGCATGGCGGGCCGTGGAGCCCGTTCCTCCGGTGAATGCCGGCGGCTCGTCCTCCAATGCCACGCCCTGGTTCATCGTGACGCGGCAGGCCGACGACCGTCTTCTCGCGTTCGCGCTCCCCGTCCTGGCGCTGACGGCGCTCATCGCCACGCTCGTGCTGCTGTCGATCGCCGTGCTCGCGTGGCGCATCGCCCGCGAGAAGTCGCAGCTGGCCGATGCCCGCCGCGTGGCCGAGGCCGCGGCCCGGATCAAGGCCGAGTTCCTCGCCAACATGAGCCACGAGATCCGCACCCCGATCAACGCGATCATCGGCCTCACGCACCTGCTGCGCCGCGAGGCGGCCGACGAGCGCCAGATCGACCGGCTCGAGAAGGTGGACGCGGCGGCGCAG
>JACMOG010000361.1 GCA_014378125.1 Vitreoscilla sp.
CCGCTGGACGCCGCCGACCGGCGCGACGTGATGGTGGGCTCGCGCGCCGCCGTCCGCGCGCGGGATCTCGGCCGGTCCGACCTGGGCCGCGATTACCTGCTGCCGCATTGGAGCGAGCTCGCGCGCATGGACGCCGACGAGCGCGCCGCGCTGGCCATCGCGCTGATCGACTGCATCGCGGGCCTGGGCAACGAATGGCTGCCGCGCGTGGAGGCGGCGATGGTGGCGCACGGCAACGAGCCGGCCATCGTGGCGGCCGCCGGCATGGTGTTCGCCGAGCGCCAGCTGTGGGGCAAGGCACGCCGCCCGCTGGAGCAGACCGCGCACACCGCCACGCTGCCCGGACGCGTGCGCCGCCATGCGCTGCGCCGGCTGGCGTTCATCGCGCGCCTGGAAGGCGACGAGGTGCGCGGCGGCGAGTACGAGCGCCAGGCGGCGGTCATCGATTGAAGGGGGGCCTCGCCCCGGGACGGGGCCAGACCCTTCTGGCTGGCCCCTCTGGCTATATGACCTCCGAGTTTGCTCGGAGATTGTTGATAAGTCGCTGGTCATCAGGCCATAATGCAAGGCTTCGCGGCTGTAGCTCAGTTGGATAGAGTACTTGGCTACGAACCAAGGGGTCGTGGGTTCAATTCCTGCCAGCCGCACCAGAATTTCGGTTCTAGAAACACAGCTCGGAAACGCAAGTTTCCGGGCTGTTTTTCTTTGTGCGCCAGGTACTCGTCCAGCACTGGAGAGTCAGTCGCGCGCCGCGTGGTGGTTGATCACGCGCTTCATCGACTTCTCGATGTCGCCGCCGCAGTAGCTGTCCCCGAACTGCTCGCGCGAGACGCGCGCGAGGTTCGAGAGCGCGGGCGCGGCCATCAGGCGGCGTACCAGGCCCGCCACGGCGGGCGCCTCGGCGTCCAGCAGCTCGCCGATGGCCGGGAAACGCTCGGCGAGCGTGCCCCACAACGTGGCCGTCACGATGTCGGCCACGCCGGTCTTGGGGTCGCCCAGCAGGTGGCCCGCGTCGGCGCTGAGCCCGTGGCGGCGCCCGGTCTCCTCGAAGATGGCCATCCAGCGCTTGAGCCGCGGCTGGTACTCCTGCCAACGCTGCGGCGACCACATCTGCTTGCCGCCGTCCAGCGAGAGCTCGTCGATGACGTCGTTGGCGTCGTTGACCACCTTTAGCGACAGCGCCTTGCCGTTCAGGCTGGCGGGCATCAGGCCGTGCTTCTCGCCAAGCCAGAACGCGATGGCGGGCATCTCGGCCAGCGCGAAGCCGGTGGCGCGCTCGACGAGCATCGGCGGGCCCTTGAACGGGATCGCCTGCTTGCGCACGTCGGCCTCCATCGCGTCTGAAACGGTGCCGTCGTCGTGCTCGCTCCAGCGTTGCGCGGCCCAGGCCAGGATGGCGCGGACGAACTGGCCGCGAAAGGGCATTTGCCAGTAGTAGAGGTCGTAGTCGGCCATGGGGCGTTCCCGAGTCGAAGGAGGAATCGTCAGCTCGGCAAGCGACGCGCCATGACCTGTCATCCTGCGCGCAGTCGCAGGATCCACCCTACGACGGGCGTTGCTAGCCGCGTGGATCCTGTGACTTCGCGCAGGACGACCGCTTCGCGCTATTCGCGAATCGCGGGTTCGGGCGCGGGAATCCAGCCCGGCTGCGCCTCGGCCAGCGGCGCGTCGCCGAACGTGGCCACGTAGAGCACCGACAGGCCGCCGGGCGGGCCCTCGGGCGCGCTGCGTGGCGCGGGTGGCTCCTCCGCCTCCTTGCTGGAGCTCGCCCATTCCTTGCACTGCCGGCCGACCGCGTCGACGCTGGCGATCAGGTCGTCGACGTAGGCCTCGAAGCTCTGCTCGCGGTCGACGGTGGAGATCAGCTTCGCGTTGACCTCGACCGCCAGGAACGACTGCACATAGGACAGCGCCGCGCGTTTCTTCGGCAGGTCGACGCCGCCGACGCGCTGCACCTGGTGTTCCCACGGCACGGCGCGCTCGAGCGTCTCGCGAACGAAGGCCGACCAATGGTCGTCGGGGCCGGAGACGACGTCCCACGGCCGGCCGTGCCGCCCGTGCACGAACCCGTCCAGCGCGGCCGCCAGGCTCAACGTGCCGCGCGACTCGCGCGAATGGCCCGGCTCGGGCGGCAGCGCCTCGCCCACGGCCCATGGGCAGTTGTCGGGAAACTTCTGTCCCTTGCACGAGCGCTGGCTGGACACGATGCCGTAGACGCCGGAGGGCAGCTCGGCGCCCGGGCCCTGGGCGAGGATCCAGCGTTCGCCGCTGGGCGGCGCGCCGAAGTCGCCGTTGGGAAACGAGATGGGCGTCGTCCAGTCGGCCTGCAGGTCGAACGCGTGCGCGAGGCGGCCGGTGAGCCGGCCCGTGCGCGGCGTGGTCGAGGCCTTGGCGCGCAGCATCAGCGCGCGGCCCTCGGGACGGAGGTGGCCGGTGCGGAAGTGGTGGCGCACGAGCAGCAGGTCGGCCAGGTCCACCTGCGAGGCGCTCTTGCCGAAGCGCACCTTGGGCGTGCCGGCATGGAACACCCCGGAGACCAGCGGCGTCTCCTTGCACGACTCGGGCGGAAGCGCGGCCTGGATGGCCTTGGCGAGGCGCCGGCGCAGCACCGGTGAATCGACCAGCATCGACACGAACGCGGGCTCGCCGGGCGCCGTCCACTTGTCCGAGGTGCGGCGCGACAGGCCGTACAGCGCCGCGTGGAACTTGACCCAGTCGAATTGCGACCACGCGGTGTGGCAGGACTGTTCGATGAGCTTCTGGATGTCGTTCGCGAGGGGCACGGGCGCGGGGCGGGCTAGGGCGGGGCGCCAGTCTATTCGCAGTCGGGCGCCGGTCCTGGCCAGCCATGCACATTTCCGCATGGATCCATGAAGTTGCCGCCCTGCGCCGCATGGCCTTTGCGGGACAGGTAACCTTCGGGCATATCCATCCGAGCGAAAACCGCCATGACCACCTCCACCGCCACCTATCCCGACACCCGCCTGCTGATCGCCGGCGAATGGCGCGACGCCACGGGCGGCAAGAAGATCGCTGTCGCCAACCCGGCCACGGGCCAGACCATCGGCCATGTCGCGCACGCGACCATCCCCGACCTCGACGCCGCCCTGGCCGCCGCGC
>JACMOG010000362.1 GCA_014378125.1 Vitreoscilla sp.
CGGTGACGCGGGTGACGATGATCTCGCTGTAGCGGCGCTCGTCCATCACCTGGGCCAGGCCGCAGGGCAGCGTGGCCAGCGTCTTGCCGGTGCCGGCCGTGCCGGTGAGGGTGAGGAAGTCCACCTCGGGATCCATCAACAGGTTCAGCGCGAAGTTCTGCTCGCGGTTGCGCGCGGTGATGCCCCACACGGAATTCTTCGCGTGCGTGTAGTCCTTCAGCGTCTTGAGCACGGCCGACTTGCCGGTGATCTCGGTGACGCGCGCGTACAGCGGCGCGGCGCCCGGGGTCTCGAGGTAGACGAACTGGTTGATCATCAGGGTGGGCACCAGCGGCCCGACGATGCGGTAGAACGTGAACCCGCCCTGGTTCCAGCTCTCCATCGTCTTGCCGTGTTTCTCCCAGAAGTCGGCGGGCAGCGCCAGGACGCCGGTGTACAGCAGGTCGCCGTCGTCCAGCGTCTTGTCGTTGAAGTAGTCTTCCGCGGGCAGGCCCAGCGCGCGCGCCTTCACGCGCATGTTGATGTCCTTGGACACCAGCACCACGTCGCGCCCTTCGTGGTGTTCGCGCAGCGCCTGCACCACCGCCAGGATCTGGTTGTCGGCCTTGCCCTGCGGCAGGCCCGACGGCGCCTTGGCGTCCAGGAACTGAGTCTGGAAGAACAGCTTGCCGCCGGCCTCGCGATGGCCCGTCTTCGACAACGGAATGCCCGCCACGGGGTCGAGCGAGCCTTCGGTGGCCAGGCCGTCGAGGTCGCGCGAGACCTGGCGAGCGTTGCGTGCGACCTCGGTCATGCCCTTCTTGTGGTTGTCGAGCTCCTCCAGCGTGATCATCGGGAGGTAGACGTCGTGCTCCTCGAAACGGAACATCGACATCGGGTCGTGCAGCAGCACGTTGGTGTCGAGCACGAACAGCTTGGCCGGGCCGCCCGAGCGGGCGCGCTTGCGGGCGCCGCCGAGGCTGGTCTTGGGCTTGGCAGCGGGCGCCGGCGCGATCGGGTACGCCGCCGGGGCCTTCACGGGCAGGCCGCTCGGGGCGGGCGTGCGCGCCAGCGGGGCGGACACCGGGGCCGCCGCGGGCTTGGGCACCGCCTTGGCGACGGCCGTCTCCGCACGGTCGTCATGGAGATCCAGCAGTTTCGACGTCGGTTCCGCGGCCTTCTGGGCGCGGCGGCTCGTCTTGGGAGCCGATTGCGATTCGTAGTCAGCAGCCGACAGAAGAGCTGCGCGAGTGGCGGGAGGCTTCGGTAGTGGCATGAGAGGGTGCGTACGAGTCGCGTGGTCAGGAAATGGAAAACAAAAAAGCCGCACAGGAACCTGGGCGGCTTTTTGCTGGAAGTGCGCGGTGGTGTTCAACGGGCATGAAACCCATTATGCACATTCTGGAAGTCGACTTTCCGCGTGAGTCCCGTGGACAAGCGGACACCGCCGAGGCGGTGTCCGCTGCAGTCTACGGATAGCTGAGCAGGTTCACCGGCACGGTGCCCGGATCCGACGCCAGTCCGCCGGTGTTGTTGACCACGTGGCTGATCGTGCCGTTGCCGCCGAGGGACACCGTGAGGATGTCGTGCAGCTTCACGCCGGCGGTGTCGGGCACCTCGAAGCCGCGCGCGGCGTTGATGTTGGTGTTCGTTCCTCCGATGTTGAAGAAGCAGTAGCTGCCCAGGCCCCAGCCCTCGTGGTTCTTCACGTTGGCGCCCACCTTGTACGCGGCCCAGCCGTTGCCGTTGCCGCTGGTCCACGCGGCCTGGCTCGGCACGTCGTAGGGCATCTCGTTCTGGAAGAAGATCGTCTTGCCGTTCTCGCCGTTCCACAGCACCTGGTACTTCTGGTAGTGCTCCACGAACAGGCCGGTGGCCAGCACGTTTGCGCCGTTGACGAGCAGGCCCGTCTCGGCCGTGTTGATCGTCCAGCCCGTGGCGGCGCTGCCGTGGTCGGCGCGCCAGGCCCAGATGTCGTCCACGATCACGTTGTTGCTGTTGACCACGAGGCTGTTGGTGGCCTTGCCGGCCACGGCGCCGCCGATGCGGAAGAACACGTCCTGAACGGTGGTGGGATTGCCGGCGTGGCTCACCGTGGAGGTGCCGGGGCCCACCTGCAGCAGCGCGGCGCTGTTGGTGGTGCCGGCGTCGAACAGCAGGCCGGCGATCTTGACCCCGTCCACGTCGGCCACCGTCATCGGCGTGACGCCGCCGGTGGGCTGCAGCGTGGGAAAGCCCAGCCCCAGCACCACCGTGTTGGCGCGCGTGATGTTGATCGGCTGCTCGATCGAGTAGACGCCCGGCGTGAAGAACAGGTTGAGGCCGGCGGCCAGCGCGGCGTTGAGCGTGGCGCCGGTGTCGCCGGGCTTGGCCACGTAGAACTGGCTCATCGGGATCGACGTGCCCGGCGTGGGCACGGTGTTGCTCCAGCTGGCGCCGGAGGAGTTGATGCGCAGG
Source organism: Vitreoscilla sp. (assembly GCA_014378125.1). The sequence continues at coordinate 2,437 of JACMOG010000362.1, forward strand.
GAGGGCACGAACACGCGGTACTTGCCGGTGGAGTCGATGTAGAGGTACGGCTTCTCGCGCGAGACGGGCGTGGTGCCCACGGTGGTGTCGGGCGGCGAAGGGAACGACTGTGCCGGGGCGCCCACCACGCCCGAGAACACCGTGTTCCACACGCCGTCGTACCACACGCCCACGTTGGAGTCGCGGGTGTACCACTGCTGTTGCGAGCCGGTGGACACGATCGAGTCGACGCGGCTGTCGGCGATGTAGCCGCCGCTGGAGTAGCCCTGGCCCTGGCCCTGGTTGGTGGGGCCCATGTGCAGGTTGCCGATGATGTGCACGCGGCGCATCGGCGCGGCCTGCGACACGGCCCATACCGTGGTGCCGCCGCCCGGCACGATGGCCAGGTTCTCCACCGAGCGCCAGAAGTTCTGCGTGGCGTTGGTCTGGTCTCCCAGGTTCCAGCCGCTGTCCACGGTGACGCCGCCGTTGAGCTGCACGTCGTTCGGGTTCTGGCCCAGCCCCTGGACCGACTCGTAGAAGCCCAGCTTGGCGGTGACGCCGTAGGTGCCCGGCTTGAACAGGAACGCGAAGCGCTGGGTGCCGAACTGCGCGGTGGCGCTCAGCAGCTCCGAGTTGAAGGCGGTGTCGAGCGCCGACTGGATCGTCGTGGCCGACATCGACGTATCGAAGATCTTCACGTTGGCGCCGAAGTCCGGCGTGTCCGACGTGGGGATGGTGGACAGCTTGATCAGGTGGAACGACGACGCGGCGTCGTTGAAGCTGCTGGCCGCCAGGTCGGCGTTGTTGGCGGTCAGCTTGAGCACGCCGCCGCCGTAGTTGATGTCGGCGTACAGGTCGACCTCGTAGCCGGCCTGCACCTTCACCGACGAGACGCGGTCGTTCCAGGTGGTGCCCACCCAGCTGCTGTCGGCGCTGGCGCAGAACGAGTCGCCGCCGTAGTTGGCGTCGGCATAGAAGCACACGGGGCCGGACGGCGCGGGCGCGGGTGCCGGTGCAGGAGCGGGCGCGGGAGCGGGAGCAGGCGCTGGGGCCGGCGCGGGCGAAGGAGCGGGGGCGGGCGCGGGCGCGGGCGCGGCCGGCACGGCATACGTGAAGGTGGCCGAGTCGTAGGCCGGCGAGCCGTTGTTGTAGGTGAAGGAATAGCCCAGCGCGTTGCCGCCGGCCAC
>JACMOG010000363.1 GCA_014378125.1 Vitreoscilla sp.
ATGTTGGTCTGGAACGCGATGCCATCGATCACGCCGATGATGTCGGTGATCTTCTTCGAGCTCTCGGTGATGCCATCCATCGTGGCCACCACCTGTCCCACCACCTCGCCGCCGCGCGCCGCCACCGTGGACGCGCCCTCGGCCAGCTCGCTGGCGCGGCGCGCCGTGTCGGCGTTGAGCTTGACCGTGGCCGTGAGCTCCTCCATCGACGCGGCCGTCTGCTGCAGGTTGCTGGCCTGTTCCTCGGTGCGCTGGCCCAGGCCGGCGTTGCGGTGATGGCCACGAGGCCCTCGTTCATGTGCTTGAGCGCGCCCAGCAGGGTGCCGATCTCGTCGTGGCGGTCGACGACGATGGTCGAGCCGAGGTCCCCCGCGGCCACGGTCCTGGCCACCTTCACGGCCACGGCGATGCCGTCGGTGATGGAGCGGATGAGGCTCAGGCTGACGAGCGCGGCCACGGCCAGCACGACGCCGCTGATGGCCAGCGTCGACCACAGCACCAGCGTATAGAGCTTCTGGGCCGCGTGGTATTCGGCGCCGGCGCCGTCGAGCTGCACCAGCGCCAGCTTGTCGATCGTGTCGGCCAGCGGATCCATCGCCGGATAGAGCTTGGTGGACGTGAGGGTGCGCAGGCCGTCGACGTCGCCCTTGTCGAGCAGCGACAGCAGCTCGCCGGTGACCGCGTCGGCCGTCACGATCAGCGCCGACGCCTGCTGCGCCAGCGTCCGCTCCTGCTCGTCGAGTTCCGTGGCCAGGTAATCCTTCCAGCGCGCGCCACCCTTGGCCAGCGCTGCCTTGACCTGCGTCGACGCGGCAGCCGGCGCCAGCGACCCGCCGGCGGCCTTGTGGGCGATGTCGACGATGTCGTTGTACGCGTCGCTGGCATGCTTGAGCTGCTCCAGCGAGATCACGCGGTCGTTGTAGAGCGACCCCAGCGACACGTTGCTGGCATTCATGCGAAACACGAGGAAGCTGGCGGCGATGACGAGCAACGCCAGCAGGCTGCCGACGAGCAGCAGGAGACGGGTCTTGATGGTCAGGCTTTTCATGGGAGGCATCCGGATGACGCGCCTCGACGAGACGGTTACCCCCCCATTTCGGCCCCCCGACGCTCAACCTTAACCCGAGCTGAGCCGCCGCTGAACCGGCCCCGTGCACCCCATCACGGTTCGTTGGCCGCGAACACGCTGTCGAGTTCCTCGATCCACAACGCCTTGTCCTCCTCCTGGACGAACGAGCCCTCGAAGCTGTTGCGCAACATCGTGTAGGCGTCCCGAGCCGTCAGCTGCGGCAGCGATTCGAACAGTTGAACGAAGTTGTCGTTGACATAGCCACCGAAGTAGGCCGGATCGTCCGAGTTGATGGTGACGCACAGTCCAGCGGCCAGCAACGCGGGGATGTTGTGCTTGTCGAGGTCGTCGAACACGCACAGCTTCACGTTGGACAGCGGGCATACCGTGAGTGGAATGCGCTCGCGGGCCAGACGCTCGACCAGCGCCGCATCTTCGACGCAGCGCACGCCGTGGTCGATGCGCTCGACGTGGAGCACGTCCAGCGCCGACCAGATATAGGCGGGCGGACCTTCCTCGCCCGCATGGGCCACGGGACGCAGCCCCAGCTCGCGAGCCCTTGCAAATACGCGCGCGAACTTCTCCGGAGGATGCCCCATCTCACTTGAATCGAGACCAACGCCCACGAACTTGTCGCGATACGGCAGCGCCGCCTCGAGCGTGGCGAGGGCGTCATCTTCGTCGAGGTGGCGCAGGAAACAGAGGATCAGTCGCACGCTGAGGCCCAGCTCGGCCTCGGCGCGGCGCGCGGCGGCGTCCAGCCCGCGAATGACGGTTCCCATGGCGATGCCGCGGGCGGTGTGCGTCTGCGGATCGAAGAAGATCTCGCAGTGCACGACGTTGTCGCGCGCGGCGCGCTCGAAGTACGCCCAGGCCATCGCGTCGAAGTCGGCCTCGGTGATCAGCACGCTGGCGCCCGCGTAGTAGACGTCCAGGAAGGTCTGCAGGTTGGTGAACGCGTAGGCCCGGCGCAGCGCCTCCACGTCGGCATACGGCAGCTGGATGCCATTGCGGGCGGCCAGCTCGAAGATCAGCTCGGGCTCCAGCGACCCCTCGATGTGGATGTGCAGCTCGGCCTTGGGGGCCGCGCGCAGCAGCGACAGCAGGTGCGGACGGGAGATATGGGCAAAGTCGATGGGCAAGGTCATGGCCGGAATCCTGGGACGAATCGTGCGACTTTAAGCCGGCAACGAGCAGCGGGGAATCGGATTTCGGGCCGCGACGGGGTTTCGGCTATCGTCCGAGGTTCCCCTTCCCGTTCCGCAGGTCCTTCTTGAACTTCGATCTCATGCACGCCGTGGCCGGCCTGTTGGTGGGCGCCATCGTCGGCGTCACCGGCGTGGGCGGCGGTGCCCTCATGACGCCCATCCTCGTGATGCTGTTCGGCGTCGCTCCCACCACCGCGGTGGGCACCGACCTGCTCTATGCGTCGGTCACCAAGATGTTCGGCACGGCGGTTCACCACAAGGCGGGCACCGTCGACTGGCAGATCGTGCGCCGCCTGGCGCTGGGCAGCCTGCCCGCCGCGGCCCTCACGCTGGCCTGGATGCACTTCTCGCACGTGGGGCAGCTGCGCAGCGGCCTCATCACGTTCACGCTGGGCGTCGCGCTGGTGGTGACGGCGCTGGGCATCCTGTTCAAGGCGCAGATCCACTCGCTGGGGACGCGGTTCCGCCTGGGCGACAGTGCGCGCTTCAAGGCCATGCAGCCCGCCATGACCGTGCTGTGCGGAGTGCTGCTGGGCGCCATGGTGACGCTCACCTCGGTGGGCGCCGGCGCGCTGGGCACGGCGATGCTGGTGTATCTCTATCCGCTGCGGCTGTCGGCCGGCAAGCTGGTGGGCACCGACCTGGCGCACGCGATCCCGCTCACGCTGATCGCCGGCATGGGGCACCTGGCGCTGGGCAACGTCGACCTGGCGCTGATGCTCAACCTGCTCGCGGGCTCGATCCCGGGCGTGGTGATCGGCTCGTACGTGAGCACGCGCGCGCCTGTCGGGCCCCTGCGCATCGCGATCGCGTTCGTGCTGCTGTTCGTGGCCTGGAAGATGGTGGCGCGCTGAGCGCGTCAACCATGATGGCAGCGCCGCGCCACGCGGCTCAGCTTCGACGCCATCTTGCCGGCCACCTTGTCGGCCACCTTGCGTCCGGCCATGCCGTCGCCGGTGTCGAAGTGCGGCGTCCACTTCTTGCCTTCGGGCGCCCGCTCGTCCCAGAACATGAGGTAGCCGCCGGGCGCGATGGAGAACGGCGCCAGCGACTGGCCCGGCTCGACGCGGCCCAGGAAGTCGTTGCGCGCGCCGTCCACGGGCTTGCGCGCGAACCAGCCAGGCAGCACGAAGTTCTGCACGGTCACGCCCTCGATCTCGTAGCAATCGCCCGACACCGCGTCGCACAGCTCGAACTGGTGGAACACCAGCTGGCGGTGATCGAGCGGATGCGGGCCCTGCACGAGCAGGTTGTTCAGCGGGTCGCCCACCAGCTCGATGGCCTCGTGCGACAGCGCCACCGTCCACGAGTCGGCGCCTTCGGTGCAGGCGTCGAGGAACACGAAGCCGAACGGCACGTCGGCGTTGTTGCCGTCGTGGTACCCCTCGGTGCCGTCCATGGTGGGCTTGTCCAGGATGTAGAGCACGGCGTCGCCGCGTCGCCCCGGCAGCGTGGGCAGGTCGACCTGGCGATCGCGTTGCGCGGGCATGCGGCCCGCGCTGTCCACACGCAGGCGGGCGCCGAACTGCCAGTGCGGATAGAAGTCTTCTTCCAGCTGGCGGTTGACGGCGCGCACGGCCTTCTGCAGGTCGGCATCGTTGAGACCCCTGCTTCGATTGACGACTGAAATCAACATGGACGGCTCCCTCGCTTGCATGCGTGTGGCGCCGATTGTCGGGTCAGTCGCCCGAACGTGCCACTACTTCGCGGCCGCGATCGTGAGCTCGTCCACCAAGAGAGCGAGCCCGGGAGATACTGCATGTCGACCGCCTTCGCCCACGAGTCCTCCATGGATTACACGTCCGTCCTGCAACAGATCGAGCACGAACTGAAGCCCGTCATCGGTCAGGGCCGGGTCGCCAGCTACATCCCCGAGCTGGCCAAGGTGCCGCCGCATCACTTCGGCATGGCGGTGGTGGCCGTCGACGGCAGCCTGCACACGGTGGGCGACGCGCGCATCCCGTTCTCGATCCAGTCCATCTCCAAGCTGTTCACGCTGGTGATGGCGCTGCAGCTGGAAGGCGAGCGCGTGTGGAACCGCGTGGGGCGCGAGCCGTCCGGCACGCCGTTCAACTCGCTGATCCAGCTCGAGGCCGAGAGCGGCAAGCCGCGCAACCCGTTCATCAACCCCGGCGCGCTGGTGTGCACCGACATCCTGTGCACGCGCTACGCCGTGCCGGAGAACGCGGTGGTGGAGTTCCTGCGGCCGCTGTGCGGAAGCGCGGACGTGCACTACAACCGCGCCGTAGCCGCGTCCGAACGCCGCACCTCGCACCGAAACGCCGCCATGGCCCACCTGATGAAGGCGTTCGGCAACCTCACCAACGACGTCGACGACGTGCTCGACGCGTATTGCCGCCACTGCGCCATCGAGATGAACTGCGTGGAGCTGGCGCACGCGGCCCGCTTCCTGGTGCACGGCGGCGGGCACCCCGACGGCCAGGGCGCGATCCTCGATACCAGCCTGGCCAAGCGCATCAACGCGTTGATGCTCACCTGCGGCACCTACGACGCCGCCGGTGAATTTGCCTACCGCATCGGCCTGCCGTGCAAAAGCGGCGTCGGCGGCGGCATCGTCGCCGTGGTGCCCGACCAGCTCACCGTCTGCGTCTGGTCCCCGGCGCTGGACGCCAGCGGCAATTCGCTGCTCGGCATGCACGCGCTGGAGCTGTTTGCGGCGCGCACCGGTTTGTCGATTTTTTAGCCCGCACCATGATCCCCATCCGCAAAGAATGCCCGCCCGGTGCCTGCACCTGCCAGCGCGAAAAGCTACTGGCCGACCCGCAGGCCGATCTGCGCATACTGC
>JACMOG010000364.1 GCA_014378125.1 Vitreoscilla sp.
ACTTCGTCGTCGCGCGCCACAAGGGCCAGGAAAAGTTCGCCTACGAAGACATCAAGCTCGACGACGCCGCCACCTACCGGCTCTTTTCCGACGGCAAGACCGAGGCGGTGTTCCAGTTCGAATCGCGCGGCATGCAGGGCATGCTGCGCGACGCCAAGCCCAGCCGCTTCGGCGACCTGGTCGCGCTGGTGGCGCTGTACCGCCCCGGCCCGATGGACCTGATCCCCACCTTCGTCGCGCGCAAGCACGGCAAGGAGGCGGTGGAGTACCCGCACCCGCTGGTAGAGCCCGTGCTGTCCGAGACCTACGGCATCATGGTCTACCAGGAACAGGTGATGCAGACGGCCCAGGTGCTGGGCGGCTACTCGCTGGGCGGCGCCGACATGCTGCGCCGCGCCATGGGCAAGAAGAAGGCCGAGGAGATGGCCGAGCATCGCGAGATCTTCCGCGATGGCGCCGCCAAGAAGAACATCGACGCCAGGCGGGCCGACGAGATCTTCAGCCTGATGGAAAAGTTCGCGGGCTACGGCTTCAACAAGTCGCACGCCGCGGCCTACGCGCTGCTGTCGTATCACACCGCATGGCTGAAGGCGCATTGCCCGGCGGAGTTCTACGCCGCGAACATGACCATCGAAATGGGCGACAGCGAGAAGCTGAAGGTGCTGCTCGCCGACGCCAGGCAGTTCGGCGTCACGTTCACGCCGCCCGTCATCAACCTCTGCGTGCACCGCTTCGAGCCCGCGCCGGGCCGGGCCGGCGACAAGCTCATCCACTACGGCCTGGGTGCGATCAAGGGCACCGGCCAGGGCGCGGTGGAGGCCATCGTGGCGGCGCGTGAAGGACGCACCGAGCAGAGCGACGTGGCGCGCCCGTTCGCGAGCCTGTTCGACTTGGCCAGGCGGGTCGACCGCTCGCGCGTGAACAAGCGCGTGGTCGACGCACTGGTCAAGGCCGGAAGCTTCGACCTGCTGCATCCCGACCGCGCCTGCGCGCTGGCCAGCGTCGGGCTCGCGTTCGAATGGGCCGACGCCCAGGCGGCACATGCACAGCAGTCGGGCCTGTTCGACTTCGGCGGCGCCGACGAACACGGCGCGTCCACGCAGGAGCCCGCGCTGGTGCAGGCCGAGCCGTGGAGCATCCGCGAGAAGCTCATGCTCGAGAAGACCGCCGTCGGCTTCTACCTGTCAGGGCACATGTTCGACCAGTACGAGCCCGAGGTGCGCAAGTTCTGCAAGCGCCGCATCGCCGACCTGATCGATTCGCGCGAGCCGCAGATCCTGTGCGGCATCGTCAGCGACCTGCGCGTCATCAACGGCCAGCGCGGGCGCGTGGCCATCTTCAAGGTGGACGACCGCTCGGAGGCCATCGAGGCGGTGGCCAACGAGGGCATCCTCGAAGCCAATCGCGACGCGCTGCGCGACGACGAGTTCGTGGTGGTGCAGGGCAAGGTGCAGCCCGACCGCTTCAGCGGCGGCCTGCGGCTCAATGTCACGCAGGTGTGGGACCTGGCGGCGGCGCGCGCGCGCTTCGGGCGCTACCTGTCGGTGCAGGTCAATGGCGACATCGTGCCGCTCACCGAGCTGGTCAAGCAGTGGCCGGCCCGGCGCACGAGCGACGAGCATGGCGACTCCCTGCACGGACTGGGCGTGCGCATCAAGGTCCGTACCGAGGGCGCGGCGGCCGAGCTGGATCTCGGCGACCAGGGCCGCTTCTGGCCCAGCGACGACGCGCTCGCGCGCTGGAAGCAGATCATGCCGGCGCAGCCGCCGCAGGTCGTCTACGACTGACCCGCCCTCGCCGGAACCACGCCGCCGCGCGAGCTGCCATCCTGCGCGCAGTCGCAGGATCCACGCCCGCCGGGCCGCGCGTGTTGCGGTTTGTACGCCGAATGTTGCTGCGCTTTACGCATCATTCTGACAACTGTCCCGAACCTGAATGCGTTGAACCAGTGCCCCCCATCTAACATGGAGCCTGAAATGAAACGCACCCTGATCGCCGCCGCTGCCGTCGTGCTCGCCACCGCCTCCGGGCTGGCTGGCGCCGCATCGTGGTCGGTGATCGTCCAGCCCGGTGTGTACGGCCGCGTCGCCATCGGCGGCTACGCCGAAGCGCCGATGGTCTACGCCCCGCAACCCCTCGTCGCCATCGACAACGGGTACGGCGAGGTGGTGGAGGAATATGTCGATCCGGCGTACGCCACCGAGCAGGCGCCGGTCTACCTGTGGGTGCCCGAATACCAGCGCCTGCACTGGGCCCAGTACTGCCGTGAGTACGGCGCTTACGGCGTGCCGGTGTACTTCGTCGACGACGGCTGGTACCGCGCCAACGTCATGCGCCGCAACTGGACGCCCGAGCAGCGCTCGTGGAGCCAGCAGCAGTGGATCGAGCAGGATCGCGTCGCGCGCGATCACGTCGAACGCCAGCGCTTCGAGCAGCAGCGCTACGAGCAGCAGCAACGCTGGAACGACCAGCGCGCGTGGCGCGACCAGCAGCAGCGCCAGGGCGACGACCCGCGCGGCGAGGACCAACAGGGCCGGGGCCAAGGCGAGCAGGGCCGGGGCCAGGGTGAAAAGGGCCGGGGCCAGGGCGGCTTGAACCACGATCGTGGCGACCCGGACGCCCAGAACCGCATGCGCTGGGGCTCCGCGCACGGCTTCGTGCCGCCGCAGGGGCAGAACAACTCGGTGCCGCGTCCGCAGGCGGGTGGCCAGTGGCAGCAGCAGGGCGGCCAGCACCCGCAGCCCCCTGCGCCGTCCCAGCCGCGTGGTGGCTCGGGCCAGGACGCCGGCGACCGGCGTGGCGCCGACCGCGGGCGGGATCGCGACGACCGCCGCGGCCAGGGCGACACCCGTGGTGCCTACGAGCACGGGCGCGACGCGCGTCGCGGTCGCTGAAGCGCCAGCACGGGCGCGACGCATCTCAATCGCTGAAGCGCGCCAGATCGTCGAGACCGCGCGCGCGGCCAGGCCCGGGAGTCCTCTGTAGCCGACTCGCCGGACCTGGCCGATACTGCGCGCCATGCCTGCTGCATCCACCACCGGCTTGATCCTCACGGGCGGCGGCGCCCGCGCTGCCTACCAGGTGGGCGTGCTGCGCGCCGTGCATCGCATCCGGAAGGACGCCGGCGCGCCCCCCGGCAATCCCTATCCCGTGCTGGCGGGAACGTCCGCCGGCGCGCTCAACGCCGCGGCGCTGGCCACCGATGCCGACGACCCCGACGCCGGCATCGCCAAGCTGGTGCGGGTGTGGGAGAACATGCACGTGGAGCAGGTCTATCGCACCGACTCCTTCGGCGTGATCCGCACGGGTGCCAAGTGGCTCACCATGATGTCCATGGGCTGGGCCATCGCGCGCATGCCCCGCCTGCGTCCGCGCTCGATGCTGGACAACGCGCCGCTGCACCGGTTGCTGGGCGAGATGATCGACCTCGATCGCATCGACCGGCTCATCGCCGACGGCCACCTGAAGGCGCTCGCCGTGAGCACGTCCAGCTACACCTCCGGCAGCCACGTCACGTTCTACCAGTCTGACGTGGTGCACCAGCCGTGGGTCCGCTCCAACCGCATTGCGGTGCAGGCGCCGCTCACGCTGGCGCACCTGCTGGCCTCGGCGGCGATCCCGTTCATGTTTCCCGCGGTGCCGTTGTTCCTGCAAGGCACGCACGAGTGGTTCGGCGACGGCTCGATGCGGCAGACGGCGCCGATCTCGCCGGCCATCCACCTGGGCGCCGACCGCATCCTGGTGATCGGCGCCGGTCGCATGCGCGAGCCCACGGGCCCGCGCACGATGGCGCCAACGGCCTATCCGTCGATCGCGCAGATCGGCGGCCATGCCATGTCCAGCATCTTCCTCGACGCTCTCGCCGTCGACGCCGAGCGCCTGGAGCGCATCAACGCCACGCTGTCGCTGATTCCCGAGGAGCTGCGCACGCAGGCCACGCTGAAGCCGGTGCGCCTGCTGTTGATCTCGCCGTCCGAGCGCCTGGACGACATCGCCGGCCGCCATCTCGACGCGCTGCCTCACTCCATCCGCGTGCTGCTGGGCGGCATCGGCGTGTCCAAGGGCGCGCCGGGCAGCAACGGCGCGGCGCTCGCCAGCTACCTGCTGTTCGAGGCCGACTACACGCGCGAGCTGATGGCGCTGGGCGAGAAGGACACCGAGGCGCGGCGCGCCGAGGTGCTGCAGTTCTTCGACCTGGCGCCGCTCCCGGCCGGGTGAGCCGAGGGGTCTGGCATCTCCTCGCGCCGCGCAGCGGGGCGAGGCAATGCCTGACCCCGAACGTGAGCGATGACTCGTGGATCGGGGCATTGCCTGCGCGTACGCAGGAGATGCCAGACCCCTTCGGTACTATTTCTTCGCGGCCGAGGCGGCGGA
>JACMOG010000365.1 GCA_014378125.1 Vitreoscilla sp.
AAGCGCATGTCGTTGCAGTCGAGCGTGTAGGGCACCACCAGGTGCGGCACCCCCAGGCCATCGGTGCGCGTCACGCGGGTCCAGAACGGCAGGTCGTCGCCGTAGTAGTCGCTGTCGTAGGCGAAGCCGCCCACGTCGGCCAGCAGCCGGCGCGTGTTGGGGCTGTCGCGGCCGGTGTACCAGCCCTGGGGCGACTGGCCCGTCAGGCGCTGGATCGCCTCGATGCCGCGCCGCATGTGCGCGAGCTCGGTGGCCGCGTCCACCTGCTGGTAGCTGATCCAGCGCCAGCCGTGGCAGGCGATCTCGTGGCCCAGTTGCACGAACGCCTGCGTCACCTCGGGATGCCGCTCGAGCGCCATGCCCACGCCGAACAGGGTGAGCGGCAGGCCGCGGCGCTCGAACTCGCGCAGGATGCGCCACACGCCCACGCGCGATCCGTACTCGTAGATCGACTCCATGCTGAGGTGGCGATCGGCGAAGGCCAGCGGGGTGGCCATCTCGGAGAGGAACTGCTCGCTGCCGGCGTCGCCGTGCAGCACGGCGTTCTCGCCGCCTTCCTCGTAGTTGAGGACGAACTGCAGCGCCACGCGGGCGTTGCCGGGCCACTGGGCCTGGGGTGGCCGGGGGCCGTAGCCCACGAGGTCACGCGGATAGGGCGTCGATGCAGAGGTCATGCGAGCGGGCAGTGATGTTGTCGATCCGGACACGAAGCGATGCAGGTTCCAGGCCCGCTTCGGCATCGCGCCACCGAGCCTTCTTGCATGCCGGATTGCCGACAATCTGGCACACATTGTGCTGCAAACGCGTAGCCACCCAACCAAAGAGGAGCACCATGAAACGACATTCCCCAATCGCGGGCAGGACCGGCCTTGCGGCCGCCGCGATCAGTGCATTTGCCGGCCTTGCGTTCACCCCGATGGTGCAGGCCGCCGACTGGAGCGACACCTCTCTCAGCCTGCGCTACGGCACGAAGTTCGCCGAGCCCTACGACAACGATGCGAACGGCAAGCGCGTCGACATCACCAAGGAGATCATCGCGCTCACCAACGTGACGGGCTTCAAGTACGGCAGCACCTTCATCAACATCGACTTCCTGCAGTCCGACAGCAACGATCCGGGCGGCGGCATCGCCGGCCATGCGGGCGCGCAGGAGGTCTACGGCGTGTTCCGTGGCACCTTCGACATCGGCAAGATCACCGGCGCCAAGCTGGCGATGGGCCCCATCCGCGGCTACGCGCTCACGGCCGGCTTCGACGTCAACACGAAGAATGACGGCTATGCCTCGAAGAAGCGCATGATCGTCATCGGCCCCACGGTGCAGTTCGAGGTGCCCGGCTTCCTGAACCTGTCGGCGCTGCTGTTCGACGAGAGCAATGCGCCCGACGCCATCGCACGTCGCTACCACTACAAGAACCACGCCACCTTCGAGGCCGACTGGGGCATCGGCATCGGTGACCTGCCGCTGTCGTTCAACGGCTACGCGCAGTTCATCACGGCCAAGGGCAAGGACGAGTTCGGCACGCAGACCGCGCCCGAGACCCACCTCGACGCCGACCTGATGCTCGACGCGGGCTCGCTGATGGGCGCGTCCAGGAAGACCTTCCTCGCGGGCGTGGAGTACGAGTACTGGCGCAACAAGTTCGGCAACTCCGAAAAGGGATTCGCCGGCGAAGGCGCCACGGCCAGCACGCCGATGGTGCGCGTCGAGTACCACTTCTAGTGGCGCAGCGCGTCGGCCAGGTCCTCGATGCCCGGATTCACGCTGATGTGGCCGCGGATCACCAGCCGCCAGTGCATGTCGACCAGCCGGCGCAGCTTCGCCGCCGAGCCGTTCTCCAGCAGCTCGATGAGTTCGCCGTGGTGATCCTCCAGCTCGCAGTAGTCGAGTTCGGTCTTGAACACAGCGGTCACCACGCGATAGCGCAGCAGCAGCTTGTGCTGCGCGTCGATCAGCAGCGGATTGCCGGTGAGCGCCAGCAGCTCGCGGTGGAAGTCGATGGCCAGCTGCTCGGACAGGCGCATGTTGTCCTTGGCGTGCGCCTTCACCTGCTTGCGGTGCACGCCGCGCAGCGCGTCGAGCGAGGGCGGGCGCGTGGCGGCCAGGATGATGTCGACCGCCGAACGCTCGACGGCCGCGATGGCCTCGAACAGGAAGTTCGCCTCCGCCAGCGTGGGCTTGGCCACGAACGCGCCGCGGTTGGCCTCGAAGGTGACCAGGCCGTCGTGGTGCAGCCCCACCAGCGCGAACCGGATCATCGATCGGCTGACGCCCAGCAGGCGCGAAAGCTCCAGCTCGTTGAGTCGGCGGCCCGGCGCGAGGCGGCGATCAAGGATCGCCGCGGCGATGGTCTGGCCGATTTCCTCTGGCTGCATGTCGAAGTCGCACGGTGTCTTGGTGTGCAAGGCGCATGCAAGTATCGTGCGACCTTCGCGTGGCGGATCTACTTCGCGGCCGGCATGTCGGCCGTGAGCGCATCCAGTTCGTCGGTCAGCCGTGCCATGCGCGCCACCAGCGCGCGGTAGGGCGCGGGCGAGGCCATGTCCAGGCCGGCCTTCCGGATCAGCAGGTACGGATCGTCGGAGCCACCCGCCTTGAGCATGTCGAGATAGCGCCCACGCACGGCGGCGTCGCCCTTCTCGATGCCGTCGACGAAGAACGCCGCGGCGCTGATGCACGTGGCGTACTGGTACACGTAGTAGTCCGTGTAGAAGTGCGGCACCGCGGCCCACTCGATGCCGTACAGGTCTTCGATCTTCATCACGCCCTGCGCGTCGCCGGGGCACCGCCGCAGCAGGTCGAGGTAGATGCGGCTGAGGTCTTCGCCGGTGAGCGGCTCGCTCTTTTCGATGGCGGCGTGCGCCTGCAGCTCGAACTCGGCGAACATCGCCTGGCGGAAGAAGGTCGAGCGCATTCCCTCCAGCTGCATCGTCAGCGCGTAGATCTTCTCCTGCTTCGTCTTCGCGTTGTGGCCCACGTAGTCGGCCAGCAGCATCTCGTTGGCGGTGGACGGGATCTCGGCGACGAAGATGTCGTAGTTGGCGATGGCGTAGGGCTGCACGGCCTGGTCCAGCACCGAGTGCATCGCGTGGCCCCATTCGTGGGCCACGGTGGAGACGCTCTGGTAGTTGCCGTTGAACGTCAGCAGCACGTACGGATGCACGCCATACCCGAACGGGTTCATGTACGCGCCCGAGCGCTTGCCCTCGCGCGGCACCGCGTCCATCCAGCCTTCCTGGAAGTGTTGGCCCAGGCCCTTGACGTAGTCCTGGCCCAGCGGCGCCAGGGCCTGCAGCGTCAGCGCCTCGGCCTCGCCGAGCGTGTAGGTGCGCGGCGCCTTGGCGAGCTCCGCGTAGACGTCGGAATAGTGCTGCTGCTTCAGGCCCAGCAGGCGGCCGCGCAGGCGCAGGTAGCGCTGCAGCGTGGGCAGTCCGGCGTTGGCCCCGGCCACCAGGGTCCGGTAGACGGCCGCCGGCGTGTTGGACGCGTCGAGCTTGGCCTGCAGGGTGTCGTCGTACTTGTGGGCGTGGGCGTCGAAGGCCTTGCCGCGCATGTTGGCGGTATAGGTGGCGCCGAAGGTGCGCTCGTACGCCGCATAGCCGCCCCAGTAGGCCTTGAAGACCTGCTCGCGCACGGGGCCGGGTCGCCGTCGTCGCGCAGCTTGCCGTAGGTCTCGGCGTCGAGGCGCACCGGTTTGCCGCGCACGCTGATCGTCGGCCTGGGCATGTCGGCGTACGTCAGCATCTCGAAGATGTTCTTGGGCTGCGAGAGGGCGTCGGCCGCGGCCGCCAGGAGCGCCTCCTCGCTGGCCGGCAGCGTGTGGGCCGCCTGGCGCAGGATGGCGTGCAGCGGGTAGGCGAACGGGGCCAGCCGCGGCTCGGCGGCGATGAGCGCATCGATCTTCGCCTTGCCGATGGCGGACACCTCGGGCGCCAGCCATGCGCTGGCCTCGGGGAGTTGCGTGCCGGCCGCGGTGGCCTGCTGGCGCAGCGCCTGGTTGGCGGCGACGCGGGTGTCGGCATCGGACTTCAGCGAGGCGTAGGTATCGAGGCGGTTGGCCTCGCGCTGCATGTCGTAGATCCGCGTCATCGCCGCCAGCAGGCCGGCGGCGCTGGTGCCGAGGGTGCCCTGCAGCGCCTTGCCCCGCGGCAACTGCGCCAGCAGCTTCTGGC
>JACMOG010000366.1 GCA_014378125.1 Vitreoscilla sp.
CCCAAGGCGCGCCACGTGAGCGAGTTGTTCGCGGCCAAGCTGGGCGAGCGCTTCGGCGGCCGCGAGCACGAGGGGCTGTCGCTCCCGCGCTACCGCCTGCACGTGTTCACCAGCCGAGGCGTGCGCGCGCTCGCGCGGGACGGGCGCCTGCGCACGCCGCTCGGCTACCTGGGCGCGTTCGCGTCCAACGCCGTGTCGCGCCGTGCGATGGGCGGCTTCCTGGAGCGCGTGATCTTCTCCGACCCGCGCGACCGCCTGCCGGTGCCCACGCACGACTACCGCACGCACCACGTCGAGCTCGCCGAGAACAACCTGGGCCGCAGCATCCTGGCCAACGTGGTGCTGCTGTCGCCCAGCCCGGAGTGGGTGGCCACGCTGCCGGGCAGCAAGATTCCCGACCGCAGCGACTTCATGGCCTTCGGCGACGACCACGACGCGCGCGAACGCCTGTGGACACGCGCCACGGCGGAGAGCGGGCGCCTGGCCGAGGAGTTCGAGGCGTTGACGCGGCAGCCGTCCGTCGAGGCGATGCCGCTGCCGTGAAATTCAAATAGAATCGAGCCCTCTCGATCCTGCATCGACCGATTTTCAAGAATGGGAAAGGCGCTACGGGTTATGACACCGCGAACTACGGTTACGTCGATTTTCATCCGCGAGGCGCGCCCGGCCGTGGCGCACTGACGCGCGGCAAGCATTTCCTCCCCATTCTCGAACGCGGCCAACCGGCCGCGTTTTCGTTTCCAGAAAGCCTTCACCCATGATCGCCATCCAACTGCCCGACGGTTCCAAACGTGAATTCCCCCAGCCGGTGACGGTGGCCGACGTGGCCGCGTCCATCGGCGCGGGCCTGGCCAAGGCCGCGCTCGGCGGCCGCGTGGGCGCGCCCGGCGCCACGAGGCTGGTCGACACGAGCTACCTGATGGAAGCCGACGAGCACCTGGCCATCGTCACGGCCAAGGATCCCGACGGCCTCGACCTGATCCGCCACTCCACGGCCCACCTGCTGGCCTACGCCGTCAAGGAGCTGTTCCCCGAGGCCCAGGTCACCATCGGCCCGGTCATCGAGAACGGCTTCTTCTACGACTTCGCCTACAAGCGCCCGTTCACGCCCGAAGACCTGGCCGCCATCGAGAAGAAGATGGCGGAGCTGGTCGCCAAGGACGAGAAGGTGACGCGCCGCGTGCTGCCGCGCGACGACGCCGTGGCGCATTTCAAGTCGATCGGAGAAGCCTACAAGGCCGAGATCATCGGCAGCATCCCCGAAGGCCAGGACGTGTCGCTGTACCGCGAAGGCGCCTTCGAGGACCTGTGCCGCGGCCCGCACGTGCCGTCCACGGGCAAGCTGAAGTTCTTCAAGCTGAGGAAGGTGGCCGGCGCCTACTGGCGCGGCGACCACCGCAACGAGATGCTGCAACGCATCTACGGCACGGCTTGGGCGACGAAGGAAGAGCTCGCGCAGTACCTGACGATGCTGGAGGAGGCCGAGAAGCGCGACCACCGCAAGCTCGGGCGCGAGCTCG
>JACMOG010000367.1 GCA_014378125.1 Vitreoscilla sp.
CGCGCCAGCCTTTGCCCGAACGAACGGAGGTGGCGTACGTGGATGCCGCGGCGTCATAGGCCGTGGCGAGGCCGATGCGGGGGATGTCCTGCCAGACGTCGGTGCAGCGTTCGAACGCTTCGCGATGGGCTGCCGAACTGGCCTGCCACGCGCGGAAATCGTGCTCCATCTGGCGCGATCGGCTCGGCCCGTGCAAGCACGCCATCCACACGGCGGCCTCGGCCGCGATCTCCGGCGTCACCTTCGGCCGGCCCTTTGCGCCCGTCCCGTAGGGGGACGCGGCAGGTGATCCACTCATCGCTACCAACCCTCCATCCACGCGGTGACCATCAGCGCCGCCTTGGCCACGTGCTTCTCCACGCTGCTGATGCTGAGGCCATGGATCTGCGCGATCTCGCGATACGTCAGGCCGTCGACACGGTGCGCCAGGAAGATGGCGCGCGTCTTGTCGTTCAATCGGCTGATGCATTCGCTCAGGCGATTGAGCCGTTCTCGCGACAACAACACGTCTTCGGCACGGGGCGCCGTGTCGACGATGACCACGTCTTCGAGCATCACCTCTTCACCGCGGCGCTCGCTGCGTCGGTGATGGTCGGTCGACAGGTTGATTGCGGTCGTCATCAGAAACGCCTCCGGCTTGTCCACGGTCTGCTTGCGCTCATAACAGGTCAGCCTCACGAAGGCCTCCTGCACGAGATCGTCTGCATCGTGATCGGAACGGCCACGATGCCGCAGCGCGGACTTCACCCGCGAGAATACGCTCAGCCAGTCAGTCGTCATTCTTGACCCCACGAAGCGCGCGCCATCGCGTTTTCAAAACCCTGGCGGGACCGTCTGCGCACCCGATCTTCGTCGGGGCCTGCCCTTCGCAATCGCGCTTTCACGGTCCAGGCGGCGCTTGCTGCGTTGCAGAGCGCCGGAAATGAAGTCTAGAGCCGCAGCTTCCGTTTTGGAAACTGCCGGCAGGACGAACGGCGCGAACCTGGCAGTTAAGCCCAGGCATAGCGCGCGCGGCCGTCGACACGCCCAAAAGACTTCGCTCAAATCTTTCTCGATTGTCATTCATATAGCGTGGCCTCGAATAGGCCCCTTCCCTAGCATTTCGGCAATGACCGACGCCGAACAAACCGAGCTGCGCAGACGATTCGGGCTTCGGCTCGCATCGCTGCGCAAGAGCCTGGGTTGGTCGCAAGAGCAGCTGTCGCTGGAGAGCGGCGTGGCGCGCAGCTACCTCGGTGGCGTGGAGCGCGGACGGCACAACATCGCGCTGGTGAACATCTGCCGCCTCGCCGAGACACTGGGCGTGAAGCCCTACGCGCTCCTGGATCTGGACGGCGAGCTGTAGCCTCGGCTTCGCCTCTCGTCAGAGGGCCAGCAGCATCGGCCGAACGCTCGACGCAAGCGGCAGATGCCTCGTCAAGGCCAGGCGTTCGCGATCGAGTCGGCGCTCGGCGCGTTGCAGGGCCGATGCGATGAAGTCGACTGCCGCTGCCTCGTCATCGAAAGCGCCATGACGACGAATCGCGCGATCGAGGCTCCCGGCAATCTCCTCGGTTATCCGGTTGGGCGACGGTAGTCCATGGCGGTCCGACGCCTCGAGTGCCTGCGCCAGGAGCCGGTCGATCGAGGCCCGTGGCGTCCTGCCGCAGAACGCTTCGGGCACCTCGCCCGGCGCCGTTCCCGCCACGGTCAAGAGGCGTTCGACGCCGCGGATCTTGAGGTCGTCCACCAACGCAGCCCCGTAGGTTCGCTCCGGTTCCGTCCTGAGCCACGCGCCCAGGCCTTCGCACTCCCCGTCCGGGAGCCACCCGAAGGCCCATTCGACCTGGCGCTTGCGGATCGCACCCGCCGCGCCGCATTTGAAGCTGGCCACCTCGAAGGTGCTGGCGATGTATCGCCGGCACAGGGGTTTGTTCAGCCAAGAGGCCTGGTTGCTTCCGTCACTAGACATGGACATCTCCGCGATACAGCAGGCGGTCGGTGGCCGGAAATCGGTGCATCCGCCACCCCGTCAGGCCCGCTGAATTCTTTTGTCGATTGTCACTCATATCGCGTGGTCATGCATAGGCCCGATCCCTAGCATTTCCCTCATGGAACGCGCCGAGCGAAACGAGGGACGCAGACGATTCGGGCTTCGGCTCGTGTCGGTGCGTCGCCGACTCGCGTTGACGCAAGAAGCGCTTTCCACGGATGCCGGCATTTCTCGGAGCTATCTGAGCGGCGTGGAGAACGGCAGGCGCAACCTCGGGCTGGACAATATCTACAAGCTTGCGGATGCACTGGGCATATTGCCGCTCGTACTGCTTGATCTCGACGGACTGACCGACCGCGCCGTGCGCCATGCCAGGGAGCCCTCTGCCGCCTACGTCGCAAAGCGTCCAGATCGCTCGCGCCGTGGCGATTTCCTTGCCGCTGACAGCCCGGGCGGTGGAACCGTTCGCCTTTCAGTGGAAGAGCTCGAGCCGCCAGCGCCGCCCGGATTCGAGGAGCGCCAAGGTGAGGCGCCGGCCCAGCAAACCTTGGAGGCTCGCCTCCAAGGTTGGATCGAGCAGGCGGCGGCCGAAAGATTGTCCGGTCGACTTCAAGCACTGTTCCCGGCCGGCCTGCCGCGACGGGTTGCCCGACATGTCATGCGAGCCGCCATCCTGAACTTGCTTGATGGCGAATTCGTGACGATCAAGGAACTGGCCGGTGCGCTGTCTCGCGCGACGGAATTCCTTCGGGGAGACTACTTGCGACCGCTGGTGGCGGAAGGTGAAGTCGCACTGCGGTATCCAGGCCATCCGAGTCATCCGCAACAAGCCTATATAGCGACGACCGGTCGCAGCTCGCCGACTGCGTCTTAGCGCGGGTCGATTCGTTCGGTATTGGGCGAGGCACCGCCCTGGCCTTTTGCTGCTAAATTCCCGCCATTCCGGAGGCTCCCATGATGAATCTCACTCGAAGACTGGCGTTGATGCTGTCGGCCACGCTGCTGGTGGCCTGCGGAACGGTGCAGAAGACCGAGACCATCGGCCCCAGCGACCCCGCGGCGCTGGCCGCGATCCGGGCGGCCTACGTGAGGACCAACGAGCAGAAGTCGTGGCGATCGCAGATGACGATGACCGACGCCGAGGGCAAGGTCACGCACGGGACGGCCGAGTTCGCCGCGCCGTCCAGCGCGCACATGGTGATGAAGATGGACGGCCGTCCCGACCAGGAGCACATCCTCTTCAACGGCACGCTCTACATCAAGGGCGGCAACGGCCAGTGGGTGCGCTCGCCCATCCCCAGCGACGCGCTGCTGCAGCAACTGCGCAAGGACCCGCGCACACTGGAAGACTTCATGCGCACGCTCAGCGGCGCCCAGGTGGTGGGGCCCGACCCGGTCAACGGCAAGCCGGCCACGGCCTACCGCTACTACGAGGCGGGCAGCATCGCCGGCGGTATGGGCAGCACCAAGGGTTGGGTCAAGCTGTGGGTGGGCGGCAATGGCTTGCCTCTGAAGATCGAGTCCGACTCCGAGACCAAGGTGTTGTTCGTGGGCGGGCACGGCAAGACCACCATCTTCTACTCCGACTACGGCGCGCCCGTTCGCATCAGCGCGCCGCCGGTCTGATTCGTCGGGCCAACCAGGAGGCCGCGGACTCGTCGGCGTTCATGTGGTGCAGCAGGCGCACGCGCTGCGCCGGGGTCAGCGGAAGGCTTTCCAGCAGTGCCGGCCACTGCGTCATGGCCGCGTCGACCACCTCGGTCACCGCCCGGGTCAACAGGTTCTCGGGCATGCGCCAGACGTTGGCGAGCGCGCGCAGGACGGCGGGGCCGAGCGGGCGACGCTTCAGGCCTGGCACCAGTGCCAGGGCGTTGCCGCTGCCGTTCATGTAAACGCCGTGCGCCACGATGTCGTAGGCCGGCGAGAGGCGGAACGTGCGCGCCCTGGCGTCGTAGAGGAGGCTGAAGTTCTTCAGGTGCGCGTCGTAGTTGCCGAGCAACTCGTTCACCTTGATGCGTCGCAACAACTCGAGGCGGTCCGCGAGCGGGTCGGCGCTGCGCTCCAGCACCACGCCGATCGCGGCATAGCTTCCGCCCGTGTATTTCAAGCCTGGTTGAACGAGCATCGCCTGCGCCAGGTCTTCCACGTGGAGGCGGCCGTTCGCCGTCGGTGCATCGCGGTCGAAGCGATGCACCAGCAGGAAGTTGCGGTCGTCCTCGCGCAATGCGAACGGCAACTGGCTGGCGATGGCCGTCAGCGGCATCAGGCTGCATTCACAGACGTTGACGCCTGCGGCCTTGGCCAACGCCATGGCCGAGAACTCGACCTCCGGCATCGCCGCGTAGTCGCTGGCCGGCAGCTTGCCGATGAAGTGGCGGCCGCCGTCGTTCTTCGAACGCATCACGTAGCGGCCGCCCGTTTCCCGCACGAGCGCGACCTTGGGTTGCACGCCGGAGATGGACACCGCGTCCGGCAACGGCAACTGGCCCGAGGTGAACTCGTACGAATCACGGCCTCGGGTGAGCAGGCGTCCCATGGCGCGCTCGTCGAGCCGTTCGCCCAGTGCGACGACGTCGCCGGGAAGGTCCTCGCCGCAATAGGCGAGCAGCGCGAGGCTGTCGTCCGGCGCGATGCCGGCCAGGTCGACCAGATGGGCACGCAGCCGGCCTTCGGGCAGCAGGTTGGCGAAGAATGGCGGCAAGCCGCCCTCTCCGCTGCCGACGTTGGCCGCCAGCGCCGGGTCGGCCAACTGGGCCGCGGTGGCGGCCTCGGTGCTGGCCACGTAGGCCTGGGACAGCACCGGCCGGTGGGCGCCCATCGCCACGTAGGCGTCGTCGAACCGGAAGTAGACGCGTCCGTCGTCGAGGCCGAACAAGGATCCCACGCCGACGTCGCCGAGCTGGATGCGCAGGCTTTGAACGACACTCATCCTCGGCCGCTCAGTCGGCGCCGTGCGCAGTCAATGCGCCGAGGCGCCGTTGCAGCTCGGTCTGCCTGAGCTCGCCCTCGTTCCCGGCCGCCACGCTCTCCGCGATCGCCGTTGGAGACAGCCCGATGCTGACGTCCAGAGCGGCGCAGATCGCCAGGAAGTTGCTGAGTTCGAGGTTGCCAGTTCCCCGCTCGAAGCCCAGCAGGGTATTGCGATGCACGCCGGCCAACCTGGCGACGGCATCCGCGCTCAAGCCGCTCGCTTTTCGGAGCGACCTGATTCGAGAGCCGAGCTGCTGGAGTGACAACATATTGTTAGTATAGCTCTAGTAAACACTTTATTGTTCTATTTAAGAACACATTCGTGTTCACTTAGCCCGAACTGACAACATATTGTTCATCTCGTCGCTGTTTCCGGAGCATGCACCCTCGCCGCCGTGACGAGCGCTCGCGTCTAACATCGCGCCACGATGCCTTGCTTGGCGTCTCGATTCGACCGGAGACACGAAGATGCGCAAGAACCCCGACACCCCCGCCGGCACGATCCATCGCCACACCCTCGACAGCCAGGTGCTGGCGAGCAACCTGCTCGGCGACCCCACCTTGCGCACCATCGACGTCTACGTGCCGGCAGGCCACGACGGCCGCGGCCTGCCGCTGCTGGTCGACATCGTGGGCTTCACGGCGGGCGGCCCGGCGCACACCAACTGGAAGAACTTCGGCGAGAACGTGCCCGAGCGGCTCGACCGCTTGATCGCCTCCGGCGCGATGCCGCCCGTCGTCGTGGCCTTCCCCGATTGCTTCACGCGGCTCGGCGGCAACCAGTACGTGAACTCGGTGGCGATGGGCCGCTGGGACGACTTCCTGCTCACCGAGGCGGTGCCGTTCGTCGAGGCCGCCTTCGGCTGCGGTGGACAAGGCCGGCGCGGCCTGTTCGGCAAGTCGAGCGGCGGCTATGGCGCGATGGTGCACGCGCTGCTGCACCCCGACTTCTGGAGCGCCGCGGCGGTGCACTCCGGCGACATGGGCTTCGACCTGATGTACCGGCACGAGTTCGTGCCGGTGCTGCGCGCGCTGGCCAAGGAGCCCGACGCCGGCAAGTGGGTCGACGCCTTCTGGCAGGCCAGGAAGCCCAAGGACAGCGACGTGCACATCCTCATGATGCTGGCGCAGGCCGCCACCTTCGATCCCGATCCGTCCGCACCGTACGGGGTTCGCCTGCCGGTGACGCTCGACACGTGCGAGCTGATCCCCGAGCGCTGGGCCAACTGGACGGCGTGGGATCCGCTGACCCTCGTCGAATCGCACGGCCGCGGGTTGGCGGCGTTGAAGGCGCTGTACATCGATTGCGGCGACGTCGACCAATACAACCTGGTGTATGGCGCCCGGCGCATGCACAAGCGGCTGGCCGCCCTGGGCGTGGCGCACGTCTACGAGGAGTTCGACGACGATCATTCGTCGGTGGACTACCGGATGGATGCGAGCCTGCCGATCCTGGCCAAGGCGTTGGGCTGAGCGAACCCCACCGGGCGGGGTGGAGCCTCGCTCAACTCGCCATCAACGCCGCCGCATCCGCCCCTGCCGCCAGCCGCATCGGCGCCGCCGGATCCGTCACCGCGCGCCACACCGCCTCGGCAACGTCCTGCGAATGGGTGACCGGCGTGCTGGTGTCGCGCACGGCGGCGAACACCTGCTGCGTGAACTCGGCGTAGGCCGGATGGCCACTGCCTTCCATCAGGCGTCGCGCGTTGTCGCCGAAGCTCGTGCTTGGCGCGCGGCCCGGCAGCACCAGTCGGGCGCGCACGTCGAACGGCGCCAGTTCGAGCGCCAGCGATTCGGTGAACGCGTTCACCGCGGCCTTGCTTCCGGTGTAGACGGACAACAGCGGCAGCGACCTGAGCGTGACGCTCGACGTGACGTTGACGACCACGCCGGCGCGGCGCTCGCGCATCTGCGGCAGCACGGCCTGCGTCATGGCGATGGTGCCCAGCACGTTGGTCTCGAAGACCTCGCGCGCGCTGGCGATCGCGGTGCCTTCCAGCGGCGCCAGCAGGCCGATGCCGGCGTTGTTCACCAGCGCATCGATGGGGTCGGCCTGCTCGACGCAGCGGCGGATGCTCTGGACGTCGGTCACGTCGAGCGCCAGCACGCGCAGGCGGTCGGAGCGCGGCAGCAGGTCGTCGCGCGGCGTGCGCATCGTGGCGACCACGTGCCAGCCCTTGTCGAGGAACAGGCGCGCGGTCTCCAGGCCGAAGCCGGACGAGCAGCCGGTGATGAGGACGGTTTGATGGGACATCGTTGGACTCCTTGGGTGATGTCCAGACGATAGGCACCGGCGGCCGGACTGGCTACACTCGAAAGTCCGCTTCTTTGTCGAATCAGTCCAGCATGGTCGATCCCCTGGCCGAAGTGGTGTCGCTGCTGCAGCCCAGCGCGCCGTTCTCGAAGCACGTCGTCGCGTCGGCGCCGTGGGCCGTGCGCCGCACCGAGACGGGCCGTCCGTTCTACTTCGTGCTGCTGCAGGGCGGCTGCCACCTGCGCGTCGACGGGGCCGAGCGCAGCGACGTCATAACGCTGGCCGAGGGCGACTTCGTGCTGATTCCGGCCGCGCGCGCCTTCGCCACGTCCAGCCTCGACCGCCAGCCGCCGGGCGACGGCGAAGCCATTACCACCGCCGTCGTGCCCATGCCCGGCGGCGCGCGCGTGGGCGATCCGCAAGGCGCCGTGGATGCACGCATGCTGGTGGGCAACTGCGTGTTCGCCTCGCCGGACGCAGCGTTGCTGGTGCCACTGCTGCCGCAGTGGGTGCACGTGCGCGGCGAGCGCCGCCTGTCGACGCTGGTGCAGTTGGTGGGCGACGAGTCACGCAGCGACCGGCCGGCGCGCGAGATCGTGATGGCGCGCCTGCTGGAGGTGATGTTGATCGAGGCGTTGCGGTCGACGGCCAGCACGTCGGCGTCGCCCGGGCTGGTGCGCGGGTTGTCCGACCCGCGGCTCGCGCTGGCCCTGCGGCGCATGCACGAGCGTCCGTCGAACCCGTGGACGGTGGCGCAGCTCGCGCACGAGGCCGCGATGTCGCGCTCTGCATTCTTCGAGCGCTTCAACGGCGCCGTGGGCATGGCGCCGATGGAATACCTGCTGGCGTGGCGCATGGCGCTGGCCAAGCAGTTGCTGCGCCAGCGCGAACTGGCCATCGCCGACATCGCGGAGCGCGTGGGCTACAGCTCGGTCAGCACGTTCGGCGTGGCGTTCACCCGGCACGTGGGCGTGCCGCCGGGCCGCTACGCCAAGGGCGAGGCCGACGCCGGCCGGGCTTGATCGACCGCTCAGGCCAGCGTGAACACGGAGACGATCTCCGCGAGCTTGGCGGCCTGCACCTTCAGGCTCTCGGCGGCGGCCGCGCTCTCCTCCACGAGGGCCGCGTTCTGCTGCGTGACCTGGTCGAGCTGGGTCACCGCATCCGCCACCTGCGAGATGCCCTTGCTCTGCTCGTTGCTGGAGCTGCCGATCTCGCCGATGAGGTCGTTCGCGCGCGACACCTGCGCGACGATGTTGGTCATCGACTGGCCCGCCGTGCCCACGAGGCGCGTGCCGATCTCCACCTTTTCCGTGCTGGCCATGATCAGCTGCTTGATCTCGCGGGCGGCCTGGCCCGATCGCTGGGCCAGCGATCGCACCTCGCTGGCGACGACGGCGAAGCCGCGTCCCTGCTCGCCGGCGCGCGCGGCCTCGACGGCGGCGTTCAGCGCCAGGATGTTGGTCTGGAACGCGATGCCGTCGATCACGCCGACGATGTCGGCGACCTTGCGCGACGCGACCGAGATCTCTTCCATCGTGGTCACCACCTCGCTCACCACGCGCCCGCCTTCGGCCGCGGCCAGCGACGCGCTGCTGGTGATCTGCGTGGCCGCGCTGGCCGTCTCGGCGTTGTGCTTGACGGTGGCCGTGAGTTCTTCCATCGACGCGGCGGTCTGCTGGAGATTGCTGGCCTGCTCTTCGGTGCGCTGGCTCAGGACGGCATTGCCGACGGC
>JACMOG010000368.1 GCA_014378125.1 Vitreoscilla sp.
ACTGGTGTCCGAGTACGTTCGGGCCGGCTTCCGCAAGATCCACCTCGACTGCTCGATGGCCTGCGCCGACGACGGCGTGCCGCTGCCGCCCGCGCTGGTGGCCGCGCGCGCCGCGCGTCTCGCGCTCGCGTGCGAGCACGCGTGGGGCGAGGCGGGCGGCGAGCCGCCGGTCTACGTCATCGGCACCGAGGTGCCGGTGCCCGGCGGCGCGCACGAAGACCTCGGCGAGCTGGAGGTGACCCGGCCGGCCGACGCCGCCGACACCACCGCCGTGCACGAGGAGGCGTTCCAGCGCCTGGGCCTGCACGCCGCGTGGCGCCGCGTGATCGGGCTGGTGGTGCAGCCGGGCGTCGAGTTCGACCACCACAAGGTGATCGACTACGCGCCCGCCAAGGCGCGCGCGCTGTCGGCCTTCATCGAGACGGTGCCCGGCATCGTCTTCGAGGCGCACTCCACCGACTACCAGACCCCGCAGGCGCTGGCGCAACTGGTGCGCGACCACTTCGCCATCCTGAAGGTGGGCCCCGGCGTCACCTTCGCGCTGCGCGAGACGCTGTGGGGCCTGGCCGAGATCGAGCGCGAATGGCTGGGCGAGCGCGGCGACAGCGGCCTGAAGCAACAGGTGCTGGCCACCATGCGCGAGCAGCCCGGCCATTGGCAGAAGTACTACGCCGAGCCCGAGCGGCTGTCGCTGGACCTGCAGTTCAGCCTCAGCGACCGCATCCGCTACTACTGGACGAACCCCGCCGTGGCGCAGGCCAGCGAGCGCCTGCTGGCCAACCTCGAATCGCGCGCGCAGCCGGTGCCGCTCACGCTGCTGAGCCAGTACCTGCCCCGCATATACGACGGCGTGCGCTCGGGCGACGTGCGCAACGACGTGCGCTCGCTGCTGCGCGAGGGCGTGGCCCACGTGCTGCGCGACTACGCGCAAGCCTGCAATCAATCGGGCGCGCCGCACGGCGGCGTGGCCCTGGAAGCCTCCAAGGAAATGGCATGAAGAGTCTTGAGATCGATCCGTCCGCGTTCGCCGCCGAGGGTGGCGAGTGGACGGCGCGCGAGATCGCGCAGCAGCCGGCGGTGTGGGAAGAGGCGCTGGCGCAACTGGCCTGCGACGGCGTCGCCGCGTGGATCGCCGATGCGCTGGCCGACCCGCGCACCCGCGTCGTGTTCACCGGCGCCGGCACCTCGGCCTACATCGGCGACAGCCTGGCGCCCGTGGTCTCGCGCCGCTGGGGCCGCACCGTGGAGGCCGTGCCCACCACCGACCTGGTGGCCGCGCCGCGCTTCGTGTTTCCCGCCGACGTGCCCACGCTGCTGGTGTCGTTCGCGCGGTCGGGCAACAGCCCCGAGAGCGTGGCCGCCGTCGACATCGCCGATGCGGTGCTGCCGCAGTGCCGCCACCTGGTCATCACGTGCAACGCCGAGGGCGCGCTGGCCGAGGCGGCCACGAAGCGCGCGAACGCCCGCCTGCTGGTGCTGCCGGCCCGCACCCACGACCGCGCGTTCGCGATGACGTCCAGCTTCACCACGATGCTGCTGGTGGCCGCGCGCCTGTTCGGCGTCATCGACGCGGCGCCGTCGCCCGCCGGTGCCGACGCGATCCGGCGCGGTGCGACGGTGGCGCGGGAGCTGGTCGACGCGGGCTTCGACCGCATCGTCTACCTGGGCGGCAACGGCCTGCGCGGCCTGGCGCGCGAGTCGGCGCTGAAGATGCTGGAGCTCACCGACGGCCAGGTGGTGGCCGTCAACGAGACGCCGCTGGGCTTTCGCCACGGGCCCAAGACCATCGTCAACGACGCCACCCTGGTGGTGATGTTCATCTCCAACGACCCGCTGGTGCGCGCCTACGACCTCGACCTGCTCAAGGAGCTGCGCGCCGACGGCTGCGCGCGCCGCGTGTTCGCCATCGGCGGCAAGGCCATCGACGCCGGCGCCGGCGTCGACCTGGTCATCGAGGGCCTGGAGGGAGCCGACGAGTTCGGCACCATCGCGCCGTTCGTCACCGTGGCCCAATTGCTGGCGCTGCGCCGCTCGGCGTCGTTGCAGCTGACGCCCGACCGCCCCTCGCGCTCGGGCACCGTCAATCGCGTGGTGCAGGGCGTGGTGATCCACGGCCTCTCGGGGAGCTGACATGTACCTGGGCGTCGATGGGGGCGGCACCAAGACCGCGTTCGTGCTGGCCGACGAGTCGGGCCGGGTGCTGGCCACGCACGTGGAGAGCTCGCTGTACCACCCCGAGGTGGGCCTGGACGGCGTGCTGGCCACGCTGCGGCGCGGCGCCGAGGCCGTGTCGCGCGCGGCCGGGGCCGCGCCCGTGGGCGCCTGGGTGGGCCTGCCCGCGTTCGGCGAGGACAGCCGCGTGCAGGCACGCCTCGAGGCGCTGCCCGCCGAGGCGTTTCCCGGCATCGCCGTGGGCCGCGGCAACGACCTGGAATGCAGCCATGCCGGCGCGCTGGGCGGCGCCGACGGCATCTCGCTGGTGGCCGGCACCGGGTCGATGACCTGGGGCACGTGGCAGGGCCGCTCGGTGCGCTGCGGCGGCTGGGGCGAGGTGTTCGGCGACGAAGGCTCCGCCTACTGGATCGCCCGCGAAGGCCTGGCGCTGTTCTCGCGCATGAGCGACGGGCGCGCCGAGCGCGGCACCCTCTACGACGTCATTCGCCGGCGGGCGAGCCTGTCCGCCGACCTCGACCTGTCGGGGCTCGTGGTGAGCGACGCGGCGCGCAGCGGCTTCGCGGCCTACGCGACCGCGGTGCACGAGGCGGCGGTGGCCGGCGACGTCGACGCGCGCGAGATCCTCGAAGGGGCCGCGCGCGAGCTGGCGCAGCTGGTGCGCGCCACGCGCCGGATCCTGGGCGTGCCGCCGGTGTCCACCATCGCGGCGTCCACGTCGGGCAGCGTGCTGGGCGAG
>JACMOG010000369.1 GCA_014378125.1 Vitreoscilla sp.
CAAGGGCAAGAAGATCGCCACGCCTTTCGTGTCGACCGCGCACTACCAGTTGATGGTCGACATGAAGATGGAAGGCGTCGACGCCAAGACCGTCAACGTGATGAACATGCGGCCACCCGAGATCGCCGCCGCCTGGGAGCGCGGCGACATCGACGCGGCCTTCATCTGGGATCCAGTGCTGTCCAAGATCAAGAGCAATGGCAAGGTCATCACCACGTCGGGCGCCATCGGCAAGAAGGGTCACCCTACGTTCGACGGGCTGGTGGTCAGCAGCAAGTGGGCCACCGAGAACGAGGCTTTCATGGTCGCGCTGGTCAAGGGCCTGGCCAAGTTCGATGGCGAGTACCGCGCCAATGCCGCTGGCTGGACGGTCGATTCGGCGCAGGTGAAGGCCGTCGCCAAGTGGACCAAGGCCGACGCCAAGGACGTGCCGGCCGCGATGAAGCTGTACCGCTTCCCGACGATGGAAGAGCAGGTGTCGGCCACCTGGCTGGGCGGCGGCGCTGCCAAGGCCTTGGCTGATACGGCGGTGTTCCTGAAGGAGCAGGGGCGTGTGCAAGAGGTCAAGCCCAACTACGGCGCGTTTGTGACCACCACCTACGTGCAGAAGGCGATGGGCAAGTAAGCCGCCGCCGTCTCTCGATGCCTACGCTCGACATCCGCGACCTGACGGTGCACTACGCCGTCAAGGGCGGCACGCTGCAGGCGCTGGCGCCGGTCAATCTGACCATGCAGGGCGGCGATTTCGTCGTGGCCCTGGGCGCATCAGGCTGTGGCAAGACCACGCTGCTGAATTGCATCGCCGGCTTTCTGCCGCCGCCGAGCGGGCAGATCCTGCTCGACGGCCAGCCCGTGGTGGGGCCCGGCGCCGACCGCGGCGTGGTGTTCCAGAAGCACGCGTTGATGCCGTGGCTCGACGTGCGCGACAACGTCGCGCTCGGGCTGCGCCTGAACGGTGTCGGCAAGGCCGAGCGCGACAAGATCGCGCAGGAGAAGCTCGGCCTCGTCGGGCTCGAGAAGTACGGCGATCGCGCGGTCTATGAACTCTCGGGCGGCATGCAGCAACGCGTCGGCATCGCACGCGCGCTCGCGAGCGACCCGGCGGTGCTGCTGATGGACGAGCCGATGGGCGCACTCGACGCGTTCACGCGCGAGACCGTGCAGGAGATCCTGCTGCGCGCATGGGTGAAATCGAACAAGATGGTGTTCTTTATCACGCACTCGGTCGAGGAGGCGCTGTTCCTCGCGACGCGCCTCATCGTGATGAGCCCGAGCCCGGGCCGCATCTCGCACACCTATGACGACGTGCCGTTCTCGCGCCAATTTTTGTCGCATGGCGACGCGCGCAAGGTGAAGTCGGAGCCCGAGTTCATCCGCATGCGCGAAGAGGTTCTTTCGATCATCCACCAGCGGGAGGCAGCGCATGTCTGAACTCACATCCGCCGTTCCGGCCTCGCCGCCCGCGCTGCCCGCGCCGCCCGCCACCGTGAAGACCGCGCCGCTGAAAACGAGCCAGTTCAA
>JACMOG010000370.1 GCA_014378125.1 Vitreoscilla sp.
AAGGAGCGCCGGCAGCGCGGCCCGACGTTCGCGTCAGGCCCGCTCGCGCGTGGCAGAGCCGGCCGCGGGCAACGTCGCGGGCTCGCCGGCCCGGCGTTGCCCAAACCAACTAAAAATTTGGAGGAAGTATCTTGTCCCAACCGCCTGGGTGAACCGGCGGTGCGGCGGGCGTGTACTTGGGGAGACGTAGCACCGGGACGTCGAGGGCATTGCCGGCATACATACGAAGTCGCCGAGCGCGACCCGCCAGCGTTGCGCGGACGAATTTCAACGAGCGCCCTCGGAATCCGGGCGTTCAGGCCGGGTTCAAGGCGCACGTGCGGAGTCGAGCCAAGTGCATGCCAGCCGCGCCGCAGCGCGGGCACCCGACCCGCGCGAAGCGTTCCACTCTCACTTCAAAGCGAAGCGTTCAACGTTCAAGTCAGTGCGACTGCTTCAGCTTCAGCGCCTCGATCGCGCGTCCCGTGCCCTCGTACAGCACGATCAGGTTGCGCGCCGCCAGCGTGGTGCCCCGCCCCGCCACCGAGCCTTCGAGATCCGGCCGTTCGCCGATCTCCAGGCAGCGCCGCCACGCCGACTCGATCATCGGCAGCAGCTCGCCGGCGCGCGCCGGCTCCTCGGTGGCCCAGTCGAGCAGCAGGTCGCCGAGCGCGAAAGAGAAGTCGGGCGAGTGGCCCCACGCCGCCATCGAGCCGTCGGCCAGCAGCACGCCCCGGGCATGCTGTCGGCATCTCTTGAGCGCGTGGATCTCGCGAACGAGCCGGTCGTGGTGCCAGCCGGGCGTGGTGCCCGCCAGCGTCACCACCGCGCCGCTGGCGTCCTCGCAGGCCCGCGAGCGCGCGAAGTGCGCGCAGGCGTCGGCGTAGCGTTCGTAGACGTCGTGGTCCTTGCCGATCTGGTAGTGCAGGTAGGCGTCGTCGGGCGCCTGCGTGAGTGCGCGCGCGAGCAGGTCGGCGTTGCGGCCGGCCTTGGCCTTGAGCGCGTCGGCGCGGTAGCCGTCGTGGGCCAGCACGGTGGGCAGGCGCCTGATCGGAAGAGCGTGCTTCGGCTGTTCGTGGACATGGCCCTCGTAGCGCACGCCGCGCGGCAGCACGCGCGGCAGCCAGCTGGGCGCCAGCGATACCCCGATGGGTGTGTCGAACTGGCTGTCCACGCGCAGCGTGCCCACGAAGTCGGGCGACGTGTGGCGCAGCTGCAGCAGCTCGATGCCGTCCTCGGCGATCCATTCGTCGGCATCGACGACCACGTTCCAGTCGGCGTCGGCCAGCGCGAGCGCGGCGTTGCGCGCGGCGGCGAAGTCGTCGCACCACGTGAAGTGGCCCACCCGCGCGCCCGCGGAACGCGCGAGCGCCACGGTGGCGTCGGTGGAGCCGGTGTCCAGCACCACGAGCTCGTCCACGCAGCGGGCCATGCTGGCCAGCGCACGCACGATGCGCGCCGACTCGTTGCGCGCGATCATCACCAGGGCGACCTTGTAGGTGCTCATTGCGCGGCGGCCTCCAGGGCCCGCGGCGCGAGGCCGGCCAGGTGGCGCTCGTGCATGCGGGTGAGCAGGGCGTCCATGTCGCGGGCCAGGCGCTCGGCGTCGAACAGCGGCAGCTGGCGCCGGTTGGCGTCCAGGTGCGCCTTGATGCCGCGCAAGGTATCGGGCTCGTTGGCCAGCGCGGTGGCCAGCTCCACGTAGTCGGCCTCGCTGGCGCAGGCCAGATCGGGCAGGCCGACGGCCGTGACGAGGCTGGCCGCCACGCGCGAGGCGAAGGTAGGGCCCGGCACGGTGAGCACCGGCACGCCGGCCCACAAGGCTTCGCTGGCGGTGGTGTGCGCGTTGCAGGGCCAGGTGTCCAGGAACAGGTCTGCCGAGCGCAGGCGCGCGATGTGGCTGGCCAGATCGAGCTTGGCCGCGAAGAACACGCGCCCAGGCGCCACGCCGCGGGCGGCGAGCTCGCGCAGCAGGTTTTGCTTCGCGTGCGGATTCCAGGCCAGCATCCACAGCACCGTGCGCGGCGCGTCGGCGAGGATGCGGGCCCACAGGTTGAGCATGTTGGGCGACAGCTTGTACGTCTGGTTGAAGCAGCACAGCACGACGGCGTCGTCGGGCAGGCCCAGCTCGGCGCGCGACGGGCAGGGCGGCAGCGGGCGCGCGGCGTCGTTGGGCTGGTAGCAGCCGTCCAGCTGCGCGATCTGCTCGGTGTAGTGCGCGGCGTGGGCCAGCGGCGTGGTCACGCGGTCGCCGATGAAGTAGTCGATGAAGGGCGCGCCGCTGGAACCGGGAAAGCCGAGCCATGTCACCTGCAACGGCGCGGGGCGCTGCGCCAGCACCGGCAG
>JACMOG010000371.1 GCA_014378125.1 Vitreoscilla sp.
GCGACTTCGCGTTCCGCGTGGGCCTGCCCGCCAAGAGCGGCGTGGGCGGCGGCATCCTGGCGGTGATGCCGGGCCAGTACGCGGTGTGCGTGTGGTCGCCGGCGCTCGAGCCGTCCGGCAACTCGCTGGCCGGCTCGCTGGCGCTGGAGCGGTTCACGACGTTGACGGGGCAGTCGATCTTCTGAGGTTCAGCCGCGGCTGGTCCAGGGATCGATCAAGCGAAGTCCGAGCCCCTCGAAGTGGCGGAGGTTTCGGGTGGCCAACGCCATGCCGTGCTGCAACGCGATCGCGGCGATCTGCGCATCGAACTGTGAGATCGGGCGGCCGACGCCGCGACGGCACGCCACGATCTCGGCGTAGTGCACGACCGACCGCGCGTCGAACGGCAGTACGCGATCGGCAAAGTCGCGTTCGAACAAACCCTGGAGCGCGCCCTGCAGCTTTTGTTGGCGCTTGCCGGGCGGCAGAAGACGTGCGCCCAGCAACATCTCGGCCTGGGTGACGGCGCTCACGAACAACTGGTCCTCGGATTGGCCGGCGAACCAGCGCAGCACGGTTGGTTCCGGCAGCGACCGCAGGATCTCCGACAACACGTCGGTGTCGAGGAGGAAGCTCATGCCTTCGGCCGGCGCACAGGGCGAGGCTTCGACGCTCGCTTCGCGCCGGGCTTGGCCGAAGCGGCTGGCGGCGTCGCGTACGCGGCATCGGGTTCGCGGATCTCGAGAGGCTGGCGAACGGGCTCTCGCGGCTCGACAGGCAACACGACATCTCCCAGGCCTTCGAATCGGGACTTGACGCGCTCGACGAAGCTGCCCCGTGACGCAGGCACGTCCGTCAGTGCTGCGCGGAGGATCTGCCGCACCTCCTCTTCCATCGAGCGATTGCGGCTCGCGGCGCGAAGTCGAAGCTTGAGCTTGAGTGCGTCGTCCAGATCGCGGATGGTGAGGGTGGCCACGGCTGCCTCCTTTGCAACGCTGCATTGTAGTCAATGACAGCATTGCTCGCAACGCGCCGGACTCAGAAACACGTGACGATCGCATCCACCACCGTGTAGTCCTCGTCGACGATCGGCATCCAGCGCCACTTGTCGAACGTGGTGCACGGATGCGAGATGCCCAGGCACACGCGGTCGCCCACCTGCAGGCCGCGGGTGTCGGACGTGAGGTGGAGGTAGGCGTGCTGGTCGTTGAGCTTCTGGACGTACCAGCCCTCGGGCACCGGCGTCTTCGCGCGGCTGGCGCGGGCACACACGGCCAGCGGCATGGGCATGCCCAGGTCGTAGGAGATGTCGCGCTTGCCCAGCGCCAGGATGGCGAGTCCCGGTTCGGGCATGGCCTGCACCAGCGCCCACACCTCCAGCGCGGCGCGCAGGCCGTCGGCATCGTCGCAGCCCAGGCGGCGGTTGACCAGATGGACGAGGCGCTGGTAATGGCCCTGGTCGTGCGTGACGTAGCACCCCGATCGCAGCAGGCCGTGCACGGTCATCGGCAAGGCGAGCCGCATGCGCGGCACCACGAGGTCGAATACCTCCGAGCCGCCGGCCGAGACGATGATCTCGTCGGCGTCGAACAGCCCCTCGTCGGCACAGGCACGCGCGACGCGTTCGACCCGATCCATCAGGTCGGCCACCGCCGGCTGGTCGTCCTCGCTGCGGCCCATCGTGCCCAGGCCCTCGTAGCATTCCACGCCCACCAGGCTGACGGCGTCGCTCGCGTGCGCGCGGCGCGCCAGCGCCAGCGCGTCGTCGTGCGTGCGCAGGCCCGTGCGCCCGCCGGCGACGCCCACCTCCAGCAGCACCTCGAACGGCGCGTCGCACGACAACGTCTCGATGAGCGCGAGCTGCGCCGGCGAGTCGAGCAGGAAGATCACGCGCACGTCGGGGTGCGTGTCGCGCAACGCGGCGATCGCGCCCAGGTCGGCGGCGTCCATCACCTCGTTGGCGATGAGCAGGTTGGTGGCGCCCGCGGCCAGGCCGGCCTGAAGCTGCGTGACGGTGGCGAACGTCAGGCCCCAGGCGCCGGCGTCGAGCTGGCGGCGGAACAACTGCGGCGACATGGTCGTCTTGCCGTGCGGGGCGAAGCGCACGCCGGCGCCATCGGCGTAGCGCTGCATCCAGCCCACGTTGTGGGCCAGCGCGTCGCGTCGGATCACTGCCAGCGGCAACGGGAGGTCGCCCGCAAGCACGTTCCAGCCCTGCTGGCCCACCCGCGAACGGGGCAGCGGCGCGGCGCCATGCGGATAGCCCTTGAAGGTGGCGTCGAGCAACGGGTCGAGGACATCGGTCATGGCTCGATTATTCACCGCAGCGGCCCTTTAAAAGCCAACTACTTCACGCCGGAGTGGCCCGGCGGCAATTCCCTGCATCCATCCCGCTCGGCCATTCGTACATTCGGCTCATGACCCACCCTCTGCTACGCCGTCTCGCCGCGCCCGGCCTGCTGCTCGCGCTTGCCACCCAGGCGCCCGCGGCCACCGTCACGGTGCTGGTCAACGGCGCCGACGGCCAGCCCGCGCCCAACGTGGTGGTGCAGCTGCTGCCCGCGCACCCCGGCACGTACAAGCTGCCCCCCACGCCCTACGTGATCGCGCAGCGCGACATCCACTTCGTGCCTTACCTGACCGCCGTGCCGGTGGGCGCCGTCGTGCGCTTCTCCAACGAGGACCCGTACGACCACCACCTGCGCTCCGAGCCGGGCGGCCCGTTCGGCAACGTGCCGCCGGCCAAGGATTTCGAGATGCGCCTGCCCGCGGCCGTCGGCGACAAGGTGGCCAGCACCGAGCTGCGCTTCGACAAGGTGGGCATCGTCGTGCTCGGCTGCCACCTGCACAGCTCCATGCGTGGCCATCTGTTCGTGAGCGAGACGCCCTTCGTGGCCGTCACCGACGCCAACGGCCACGCCACGATCCCCGACGTGCCCGACGGCCCCGTCGACCTGCGCACGTGGAGCCCCGAGCAGCTGGCTGACCAGGCCTCGAGCAGCCGCCAGGTGACCGGCGCCGCCGCCAGCTTCGACGCCACGCTCAACTTCACGCCCCCGAAGCCGCGCCGTCGCCGCAGCTGAACGCTCATTCCGGAACAGGACATCGCATGCCCTTCGAACACCGCTCGCGCCCCCGTCGCGCCGCCCTGCCCGCGCTGGCGGCGGCCGTCCTCGTGCTGGCCCACGCCGGCGCGCACGCGGCGACCGACAAACTGCTGCTCACCGGCGGGGTCACCAGCATCGACGGCACCGCCGGCGGCGGCCTCACGCCGTGGGCCGTCATCGGCAGCAACGCCACCGAGGGCCAGGTGGGCGCCACGGCCACGGCCTCGGTGGTGTCCACGCGCAACTACTCGATGCGGGTGGCGGGCCTGGCGCTGGCCTATGACGACCGCTACGAGGTCTCCATCGCCCACCAGGACTTCACCACCGGCGCCACCGGCCGTGCGCTGGGCCTGCCCGGCCTGCACCTGAAGCTGGACGTGCTCGGCGCCAAGGTGCGCTTGGCCGGCGACGCGGTGCTGGAGAGCGACCGCTGGATGCCGCAGGTGGCCCTGGGGGTCGAGGTCAAGCGCGCCGACGCCGACACCTTGAAGCCCGTGCTCGACGCGCTGGGCGCCGGCACCCGGGGCGTCGACTGGTACGTCAGCGCCACCAAGCTGTTCCTCGCGCAAGGCATCCTCGTCAACGCCACGCTGCGCGCCACCAAGGCCAACCAGAACGGGCTGCTGGGATTCGGCGGCACCGCGCAGGAGAGGTACCGGCTGGAGCCCGAGGTGTCGGCCGCCTGGCTGGCCAACCGCACGCTGGCCTTCGGCGCCGAGTACCGCCGCAAGCCCGACAACCTGGATCCGTCGCTACTGGGCGCCGGCCTCAAGGAGGACGACTGGTTCGACGTGTTCGCCGCGTGGGCGCCCACCAAGCACGTGTCGCTCACCGTCGCCTACGTGCAGCTGGGCCGCATCGTGCCCGCCATCGCGACGAAGAAGCAGGACGGCGGCTACGCGTCCGCGCAGATCGCGTTCTGATGCGTTTCCAAGGACATCCCATGACCAAGTTCCTGCCCGCCCTCGCCCTGCTGCTGGCCACGGCCGCTTCGTTCGCCCAGACGGCGGCGCCGGCCGCCTCGGCCGCCACGCCGTCGCCGGGCTTCCCGGCCCCCGCCGACGACGCGCTGTTCCGCGACCTCGGCAGCCGCCCCGGCATCGACGCCATCGTCGGCGACTTCGTGCCGCGCCTGGTGGCCGACCCGCGCACGAGCGAGTTCTTCAAGAAGACCAACCAGGCGCACCTGAAGGACATGCTGGCGCTGCAGTTCTGCGTGGTCTCCGGCGGCGGCTGCGTCTACACCGGCCTGCCCATGGACAAGGCCCACCACGACATGGACATCTCCAAGGGCGACTTCAACGCGCTGGTGGAGGTGCTGCAGGCCTCGATGGACGCGCAGCACGTGCCGTTCGCCACGCAGAACCGTCTGCTAACGCGGCTCGCGCCGATGCATCGCGAAATCGTCAACGTGCACTAAGCTGCGGGGGATGCCCGATTCCCCCACGCTCTTCAAGACCGCCGAGGCCTTCGAGACCTGGCTGAAGAAGCACCACGCCGCCTCCGACGGCCTGTGGCTGCAGATCGCCAAGAAGGGCGCCGACGAGCCCGGCGTCACGTACCCCGAGGCGGTGGAGATCGCGCTGTGCTGGGGCTGGATCGACGGCCAGAAGAAAGGCCTGGACGACCAGCACTTCCTGCAGCGCTTCACGCCGCGGCGCGCGCGCAGCATCTGGTCGAAGATCAACGTGGCGAAGGTCGCGACGCTCATCGAGGCGGGCCGCATGCAGCCGCCGGGGCAGGCGCAGATCGACGCCGCGCAAGCCGACGGCCGCTGGGAGCAGGCCTACGACGGCGCACGGACCGCCACGATGCCGGACGACCTGCAGGCGGCACTGGACGCGAACGCCGCGGCGAAGGCGTTCTTCGCCACGCTGAACGCCACCAACCGCTACGCCGTGACGTGGCGGGTACAGACGGCCGTGAAGCCGGAGGCGCGCGCGCGGCGCATCGTGCAGCTGGTGGACATGCTGGTCCGCGGCGAGGCCATCCACATTTTCAAGCCGAAGTCCTGACCTCGCTTGTCCCCTCGGTTCAGGCGAAGTCGTACTTTCCGCCGCGCTCCAGCGCGCGCTGGTAGGCGGGACGGGCAAGCGCGCGGGCGAGCCAGTCCAGCAGCCGCGGCGTCTTCTCCTTGCCGAGCCCGGCGCGCTGGTTGGCGGCCTCCACCGGAAAGCTCATCTGGATGTCGGCGGCCGTCAGCTGGTCGCCGACGAACCACGGACGCTGCGCGAGCTCGGACTCGATGAAGGCCAACTGGCGCTCCAGGTTCGGGTCGACGAAGCTCTTGAGCACCTTGTCGGCGATGCCGCGGGCGATCGGCTTGACGAAGAACGGCATCGGCGTGGACT
This sequence comes from Vitreoscilla sp., assembly GCA_014378125.1. The sequence goes on from JACMOG010000371.1 coordinate 5,438, forward strand.
TGATGCGCATGAAGATGAGCTTCATCAGCAACGGCGGCATGGCGCTGCCTTCGGCGAAGTGCAGCCAGTAGACGTAGCGACGGTAGTCGGCGCCGCCCTTGGGCGGGCGCAGGGCCGAGGCCTCGCCGTAGGTGTCCATCAGGTATTCGACGATCGCGCCCGACTCGGCCACCGTGACGTCGCCGTCGGTGATGACGGGCGACTTGCCCAGCGGGTGCACCTTCAACAGCTCGGGCGGCGCGAGCATGGTCTTGGCGTCGCGCTGGTAGCGCTTGATCTCGTACGGCAGCCCGAGCTCCTCGAGCAGCCACAGGATGCGCTGCGAGCGCGAGTTGTTCAGGTGGTGGACGGTGATCATGGCGCCTCGCTTCATGGAAGCGGCGGCACGATGGGCCCCCGCGGTTGGGGGCGATTGTCACCGCGCCGTGCGGCCGAGCGCCACCCCGGGGCGATGCGTCGCCGGGGTGACAGCGCTCAGGCGGCGGCCAGCGCCGCGCGCAGCACTTCGGGCAGGCCCGTGACCGCCGGCATGCGCAGTTCGCCGAACAGGTTCTTCGGGTCGGCCATGCCCGGCACCAGGTCGATGCTGCGGCCCAGGCCCAGCTCGGTGGCCAGGTCGCGCAGCAGGCGCAGCGCGGAGAAGTCCTCCAGCGCGAAGCCCACCGAGTCGAACACGGTGATCTGTTCGGGCGACGTGCGCCCCGCCACCTCGCCGGCCAGCACGCGCCAGAACTCGGTGACGGCGAAGTCGGCCGGCATCTGCTGCAGGTCGCCCTCGATGCGGCTCTGAGGCTCGTACTCGACGAACACCGCGCCGGCGCGCAGCACGTCGGCGTGCAGCTCGGTCTTGCCGGGGCAGTCGCCGCCGACGCCGTTGACGTGCATGCCCGGCGCCAGCATCTCGGGCGTGATGATGGTGGCGTTGGTCTTGTCGGCGGTCACGGTGGTGACGATGTCGGCGCCGCGCACGGCCTGGGCGGCGCTCGCGCAGACGGTGGTCTCCAGGGCCGGCGCCACGGCGTTCAGGTTGGCCACCAGCTTGGCGGTGGCTTCGGGATCGACGTCGAACAGGCGCACCTCCTCGATGCCCATCAGCAGGTGGAACGCCAGTGCCTGGAACTCGCTCTGCGCGCCGTTGCCGATCACGGCCATCACGCGGCTGTCGGCGCGCGCGCAGCGGCGGGCCACCATCACCGACGTGGCGGCGGTGCGCATCGCGGTGGTGAGCGTCAGCTCGCTGAGC
>JACMOG010000372.1 GCA_014378125.1 Vitreoscilla sp.
CGTCGCCGGGCGTCACGGTGGGATTCGTCAAGTCCCGGAGCGGTGACGTGGGACTGCGCAGCACCTACGACCACGCCATCGCGATCGGGTATCGGGGCGTGCGCTATCGCATGAACCTCGCGGACGGCAGGCTGGTGGTCATCCCCGTCGCGCACGGAGAGCCCGTCGGCGGCAGCGAGGCCGACACGCCGCGCTCGAGCGCCGCCTCCGCGCCGCATAACTGACGCATCGCTGCGCCGCCATGACCACTGCCCTCCTCGTTGCCCGTGCCACCTTGTGCGTCGCCCTCCTCGCGCTCGCGCCAAGCTGGGCCCATGCGCAGGCCTATCCGCTGTGCCCGGGGGCTTCCTGGACGGGCGCGCAGCCGCTCGTCGCCGCCGCCCCTCCTGCGGCGGCCTCCGCGGCGAGGCCGTTGCGGGAGATCCTGGCAACCGCGTCGGCGGCCTCCAGCGCGACCGCCGTGCGCCGCACGGACCTGCTCGCCAGCGCCGCCCGCAACAACCTCGACCCTCTGGTCTACCGCGCGTACTTCGGCGACGCGGCGGCCGCGCGGTCGCCGTCGGATCCGTCCATGATCCGTTTGCCCGACGCGCTCAAGGGCCTGAAGGACCTGAACGAGACCAAGGGCATGGTGGCCCCAGGCGGCCACACCCAGCCGGGCGGGCTCGACGGCGTTCCCCAGGGCGTGCCGGTGGCCCTCGGCGTGGATGCCGCCGGCAACGCCTGCGTGCGTCCGGCGAGCGGCGCCGACTGGAAGCTGGACGACCACACGAAGCAGATCGCTCGCGTCTGGGACCCGAAGGGCTTTCGCGACGTCGCGCTGCTGGTGAAATTCGACCCCCACGCCGCCGACCGTTTCAAGACCTGCACGCTGACGCGCGTCGCCCAGGGCTTCGCCGTCACCGCGGCGCACTGCGTGATCGACTCGGAGGTCGGACAGCCGATCGCGCTGCACGACTTCGCCAACGCAGCCGCCCGCACCCTCGTCCTCACGCCGCGGCTCGACGGCACGCCCACCGACATCCTCGGCTGCTTCGATCATCCGCAGGCCTGCGGCTACTACGTGTCCAATCCGCTGGCACGGGCCACGTTGCGATCGGGCACGCAATGGCCCTCCGGCTCGGACGCACCGGTACCCGACGTCGCGCTGCTGGCGGTCGCATTCGATCCCGGCGCTCCCACCGCGATCAGCGCCCTCGCCGCGCAGTCGGGCGCCAGCCGCCTGACCATCGCCGGCTACGGCCATACGGACGCCACGAGCGTGAACGATTGGGGCGACCTGCTGGTGGGCTGGCAGCAGACCACGACGAGCGTCGACGACAAGGAACTGGTGTGGTCGGTGGACATCGCGGACGGACAGGCCGGTGTGTGCGCGGGCGACTCCGGCGGCCCGGTGTACCTCGGCGACTTCGCCGGACTTCCGGGAGAGGCCAAGCGCATCGGCGCCATCGTGTCGACCCGTGCGCTGCCGGGTCCAGCCGATGCGAAGGACGCCAAGTGCACCCGCACGGGACGCAACACCGCCGCGCGGCTCGACACCGAACTGGCCTGGATCTGCGCGGCCGGCAAGGGCACGATCCTGGGCTGCCCGGCCATCCGTTGAGGACGGCGCGCGGGCATGCTCCCTGCGCATGCTCGAGACCTTGGTGGAAGCCCAGTCCTGAGCTAGCATCACGCTCGTCCTGACTCCGGAGACAACGGCGATGAGCGAGAACAACCCCGCGGTCGACGCCTGGGTGGCCAAGGCCAAGGCCTGGCATGACGAGATCGCGACGCTGCGCGCGATCCTGCTGGACTCCGGCATGACGGAGGACTTCAAATGGGGCAAGCCCTGCTACGCGCACGCGGGCAGCAACGTCGTGCTGATCATGCCGCTGAAGGACACCTGCGCGCTCCTGTTCACCAAGGGCGCGCTGGTGAAGGATCCCAAGGGCCTGCTGGTGCAGCCCGGCGAGAACTCGCAGTCGGCGCGCCAGATGCGCTTCACCTCGTTGTCCGAGATCACCAGGCTCGAGAAGCCGCTGAAGGCGATCCTCGAGGAGGCCCTCGCCGTGGAGGTTGCCGGCCTGAAGGTGGCGTTCAAGAAGAGCGCCGACCTGGTCTATCCGAAGGAGTTCCAGGACAAGCTCGACAAGAACTCGGCGCTGCGCGAGGCCTTCCGCGCGCTGACGCCGGGACGCCAGCGCCAGTACCACATGCACTTCACCGGCGCAAAGCTGGCGGCGACGCGCGAGTCGCGTGTCGACAAGGCGATTCCGCTGATCCTCGACGGGATGGGACTCGACGATTGAAGGCGCCGGCCGGCTGGCTCATCCCCTGAGCCTGGCACCGGCGAGACTCCGTTCCAGGAGCTCAGCCTGATCAAGTTGCAGATCCCAACCCCTCGTCGATCTTCAGCCGACTCTTCGATGAGGTCTCGGGCCTGGCCATCGCGGCCAGGCCATTTTTTTTGGGTCATCGCCGGGTTGCGGGGTGCTTCGGGTCGGATTTCGGAGTGCGCTGGGTCGGATTTCGGGGTGCGCGGGGTGAGTCGTGACTGACCCAGCGACGCCCAGCGGTGACCCAGCCACGCCCCATGCCCCATGCCCCAGAAACGCCCGCAAATCGGCGATGAACGATTTTCTTGTCGACGCCGTCGGCGGGCCTTCAGCGCGCCGCACCGCCCTCGCCCGCCATGCCATCGAGCTCGGCCACCACCGCTGGCGACAGCACCAGGTCGACCGCGGCCAGGTTCTCGCGCAGATGCGCCACCGACGACGTGCCGGGAATCAGCAGGATGTTGGGCGAACGCTGCAGCAGCCAGGCCAACGCCACCTGCATCGGGGTCGCCTCCAGGCGGCGGGCGACGTCGGCCAGCGTGGCCGACTGCAGCGGCGTGAAGCCGCCCAGCGGGAAGAACGGCACGTAGGCGGTGCCCTCGCGCGCCAGCTGATCGATGAACGCGTGGTCGTCGCGGTGCGCCAGGTTGTACTGGTTCTGCACGCACACGATGGGGCAGATCTTGCGGCCGTCGGCCACCTGCTTCGGCGTGACGTTGCTCAGGCCCACGTGGCGCACCAGGCCCTGGCGCTGCAGGTCGGCCAATACGGTCAGGGGTTCCTCCAGCGAGCCTTCCTTGGGGCCGTGCACGTCCAGCATGCTGCGCA
>JACMOG010000373.1 GCA_014378125.1 Vitreoscilla sp.
CACAGCCCCGCCACCAGGGCCGAGGCCGGGATCGTGAAGATCCACGCCCACACGATCGTGCCCGCCACGCCCCAGCGCACGGCCGAGGCCCGTTGCACCGAGCCGACACCGACGATGGCGCCGGTGATGGTGTGCGTGGTGGACACCGGCACGCCCAGCATCGATGCGGTGAACAGCGTGATGGCGCCGCCGAACTCGGCGCAGAAGCCGCCCACGGGCTTGAGCTTGGTGATGCGCTGGCCCATGGTCTTGACGATGCGCCAGCCGCCGAACATCGTGCCCAGGCCGATGGCCACGTAGCAGGCCCAGATCACCCACAACGGCGGCAGCTCCGCGGTGGGGCTGGCGTAGTTCGCGGAGATCAGCAGCATCCAGATGATGCCGATGGTCTTCTGCGCGTCGTTGCCGCCGTGGCCCAGCGAGTACAGGCCCGCCGACACCAGCTGCAGCCGGCGGAACCAGCCGTCGATGCGAAGCGGCGACTGCCGGCGTCAGATCCACGAGACCGCGGTCAGCGTGGCAGCGCCCAGCACGAAGCCCAGCAGCGGCGAGATGATGATGAAGGCCACCGTCTTCCAGATGCCCGCGCCGATGAGGTGCGAGAACCCGCCGCGGCCGATGACCGCGCCCACGATGCCGCCGATCAGCGCATGCGAGCTGCTCGACGGAATGCCGAACCACCACGTGAACACGTTCCACGCGATGGCGCCCACCAGCGCGCCGAAGATAACGTGCTGGTCGACGAACGACACGTCGACGATGCCCTTGCCCACCGTGGAGGCCACCTTGAGGTGGAAGATCCAGATCGCCACGATGTTGAAGAAGGCGGCGAACAGCACCGCGGTCTGCGGCTTGAGCACGCCGGTGGACACCACGGTGGCGATGGAATTGGCCGCGTCGTGGAAACCGTTCATGAAGTCGAACAGCACCGCCAGCACCACGAGCATGGCGACCAGGCCGAAGCCGATCTGGATCGAGTGCATCTCAGGAATTCTCGAGAATGATGCCTTCGACGATGTTGGCGACGTCCTCGCAGCGGTCGGAGATGGTCTCCAGGTGCTCGTAGATCGCCTTGAGCTTGATCAGCTCGCGGGTGTCGATCTCGTCGCGGAACAGGCGCGACATGGCCGCGCGCATCACGCGGTCGGCGTCGGACTCGAGGCGGTCGATCTCCTCGCAGGTCTTGAGCGCGGCCTCGGCCACGTCGGCCTGCTTCAGGCGCGGCAGCAGTCCGACGACGTGCTGGACGCGGTCGCAGCAACGCACCGAGATCTCGCACAGGCGCAGCACGTCGTCACCCACGCGCTGCACGTTGTAGAGCGACAGCACCTCGCTGGTGTCCTGCAGCAGGTCGATGATGTCGTCCATCGAGTTGATCAGGCTGCGGATCTGCTCGCCGTCGATCGGCGTGATGAACGTGCGGTGCAGCAGGCGATGCACCTCGGCCGTGATCTTGTCGGCGGCGCGCTCGGCCACGTCCACTTCCGCCGCGTGCTTCTCGCGCAGCGGGATGTCGTTGTAGTTCTGGATCATCGCCATGAAGGCGCGCGCGCCCTGCGCCGTGAACTCGGCGTGCTGGTCGAACAGCTCGAAAAAGTTGCCCTCGCGCGGCAGCAGCTTGCTGAACCACATGGTCTGGAATCCTCGTTGGTGCTTGATTTGCGGCCTGGACAGCCGTCTGGCGGCGACCCGCTCGGGCGTCGGGGCGCCCGGGGTCTGGAACCGCGCATTGTACGAGGCGACTGTCACAAAAAGTTCACAAAGGGCCCGGCTGCGGAGGTTGCACAGACCGATCTTGTCGAGACCCTGGTTCACGATCGGGGTCTCGCCCCTTCGGGGCCGGGCCCATCGCGGGACACCCGCTGCGACGCGTCCAGGCGTACGACGGCCAGCAGATCGGCCACCCGGCCCGCGCCCGGGATCGTGCCGCCGGGCCACAGCTCGGCCAGTGGCGCCAGCACGAAGCCGCGTTGCGCGGCGCGCGGATGCGGCAGCACCAGGCGCTCGTCCTGCAGCACGATGCCGCCGTCGTCGCCCTCGACGCCGTACAGCAGCACGTCGAGATCGAGCGTGCGCGGCGCGTTCCGGTAAGGCCGCTCGCGGCCGAAGCGCTGTTCGATGGCCTGCAGCGCGTCGAGCAACGCGTGCGGCGCGAGCGCGGTGCACAGGCGCGCCACGGCGTTGACGTAGTCGGGGCCCGAGGAATCGACGGGGGCGCTGGCATACAGCGACGACGCGGCGAAACCTCTTGGAGGGGCCAGGCCCCCTGGTGGCCCCCCCGGGGCCTGGTCCCTCTCGGGAAGGTCGAAGGCTCGCAGTTCGGCGAGCGCGGCACGCAAGGTGGCGCGCGCGTCGCCCAGGTTGGCGCCCAGGCCGATGAAGACCGTGGCGCCCGGCGCGGCTTCAGCCTCAGTCGGCTGCGGGCTCGGCGTCGCCGCGGTCATCCTCGTCGTCCTCGTCGTCCTTGAACGCGGACGAGGCCTTGCGGCGCCCGCCGCCGCCACGGCGACGGCGCGTGGTGTTGGCCTTCTTCTCCACCTTGTCGAGCAGCGAACGCGCGCCGGCGACGTCGGCCTCGGCGGCGTCGTCGGCGATGGCCACCAGCACCAGGTCGGCGAACTCGCGCAGGAGTTCCTGCGTGGCGGTGAGCGGCGGCGCGTCCGGCCCGACCACGCCGAAGGGCAGCTCGGTGTTGTCGAACAGCGCGCGCATCGCGGCGCGGTCGGCGTCGGTGGCGCCGTCGGCCAGCGCGGCGCGCGCGGGGGCGGCCAGCTGCAGCATCTGCTGCTTGGCGGCGCTGACGCGCGGCGCCGGGGCTGGGGCCGGGGCGGCGTCGGCGGACGGCGCGTCACCGGGCGACCCATCGGTGGCCGCGGCCTTGATCGGGCGCGGGTCGCGCGGCGCGGGCCTGGGCTCGCGCGGGCGCGACTGCATCAGCTTGCGCGCCGTCTCCATCAGCTCGCCGCGGCGCTCGTCGTTGCCCAGCGAGTAGTCTTCCCACCAGGTGACCAGCTCGGCGTCCACCTCGCCGGCGTCGGCGCGCAGGCGCATGAAGTCGAACGCGGCGCGAAAGCGCGGCTGCTCCAGCATGGCCGCCGGCGAGCTGCCCGTGCGCTTGTCGAAGCGCGGCTGCATCTGCCAGATCTCGCGCATGTCGGCGGCCAGCTTGCCGCGGCCGGAGATGTCGCCGATGCGGGCGTCGAAGGTGGCGTCGACGGCCGCCTGCAGCGCGGACATCGACGGCTCGCCCTGGCCGCGCAGCGTTTGCCAGCGTGCCGACACCTCGTGCCAGAACACGCAGGCCATGAGGAAGCTGGGGGCGACCGGCTTGCCTTCGTTGACGCGGCGATCGGTGTCGGCCAGCGCGCGGTTGACGAACGCCTCGCGGGCCGGGTTGTTGGCGATGCCCTCGAAGTGCGCGTCGAGGATGGGGAAGGTCTTGCGATCGAGGCCGTACTTCTTCAGCACCTCGAGACTGGCCAGCGAGTGGCCCGTCTGCAGCAGCTTGATCATCTCGTCGAACAGGCGCGAGGACGGCACGTTGGCCAGCAGCGACTTCATCTTGCGGATGGGCGCCTCGGTCTTGGCCTCGATCTTGTAGCCCATCTTGGCCGCGAAGCGCAGCACGCGGATGATGCGCACCGGGTCTTCGCGATAACGCGTCTCCGGGTCGCCGATCATGCGCAGCAGCTTGGCTTTCGAATCCGCCATGCCGCCGTGGTAATCGACCACGATCTGCGTGCTCGGGTCGTAGTACATCGCGTTGACGGTGAAGTCGCGCCGCGCGGCGTCCTCGATCTGCGGGCCCCACACGTTGTCGCGCAGCACGCGGCCGCTGGCGTCCACCGCGTGGCTCTTGCCGTCGAGCTCGCTGCGCGAGGTCTTCTCGTTGCCCTTGACGGCGGTGGTGTCGGCCGCGTTGTCCATGTAGGCACGGAAGGTGGACACCTCGGTCTGGTCCTGCTCGCGGTTGCGGCCGTGGATCACGTGCACCAGGCGGAAGCGCCGGCCCACGATGAAGGCGCGGCGGAACTGCGCCTTCACCTGCTCGGGCGTGGCGTTGGTGGCCACGTCGAAGTCCTTGGGGCGCATGCCCACCAGCAGGTCGCGCACCGCGCCGCCCACGATGTAGGCCTCGTAGCCGGCGTCCTGCAGCGTCCTGACGACGCGCACGGCGGGCTCGTCCACCAGCTTGGGGTCGATCTTGTGCTGGTCGACGCCGTACTCGACGCGTTGGCCCAGCGGGACGGCTTCGGTCGACGCGGCGTCGGCGGGCGCCTTGCCCAGCAGTCGGTCGATGAATTTGCGGATCATTCGAATAGCCTCAGGAATCGCCAGCCGCGCTCGGCGGCCACCGCTTCCAGCGCGGCCGACGGATTCGTCGCGACAGGGTCGGTGGCCCGCTCCATGAGGGGCAGGTCGTTGATGGAGTCACTGTAAACGCTGACGCGATCGAAGTCGTCCCAGGCGGCGCCCTGCGCCTCGAGCCACTGCCCGACGCGCGTGACCTTGCCGTGCTGGTACGTGGGGACGCCCTTGATGGCGCCGGTGACGGCGCCTCGGGCATCGCGCTCGAGCTCGATCGCGAGCAGCTCGGGCACGCCGAACGCCTGGGCGATCGGTCGGGTGACGAATTCGTTGGTGGCGGTGACGATGGCCACCAGGTCGCCGTCGTCCTGGTGCTTCTTGACGAGCGCGCGGGCCTGCGGCGTGAGCATGGGCCGGATCACCTCGCGCATGAAGCGCGCATGCGCGTCGGCCTGCTCCTGCGGCGTGCGGCCGCGCCACACGGAGGTGGCGAAGTCGACGTACGCGTGCACGTCGAGCGCGCCGGCCACGTAGGTGGCGTAGAACTCGTCGTTGCGGCGGCGCCAGGCGTCGCCGTCGGCCCAGCCGATGGCCACCATGAACTCGCCGAACGAATGGTCGGAGTCGCCGGCGATGAGCGTGCCGTCGAGATCGAAGAGCGTGAGGTTGCGGGCGGTCATTCGGAGGTCGTTCGTTCTTCGTCGAGCATGCGCTTGAGCAGCGGCACCGTGATGGCGCGCTTCTCGGCCAGCGCGAAGCCGTCCAGGCGATGCAGCAGGTGCATCAGGCTCTTCAGGTCGCGCGCGAAGCGGGCCAGGATGTAGTCGAGCACCTCGTCGCCCAGCCCGATGCCGCGGCGGCGGGCCTCCTGGCGCAGGGCGTCGCGGGTGTCGGCTTCGGCCAGCGGCTGCACGGCGTGCACCGGGCCCCAGCCGAGGCGGGTGCGCAGGTCTTCGCGCACGCCCAGATCCACCGGCGGCAGGCGGCCGGCGGAGGCGAACTGCACGCCCAGGCGGGCACCGGCGGCGGGCACCTCGGACAGCGCCAGCGCCGCGCCGGCCATCCCGTCGGCCAGCGCATGCAGCACGCCGCCGACGCGGCTGGCCGCCTCGACGAACAGCGTGAACGCTGCGTGCTGCTGCTCCGCGCTGAACTGGTCGACGCCGTCGAGCAGCACCAGCGCCGCATCGTCGGCCAGCTCCCACGGCGTGGACGACGCCGCGTCGAACCACTGAGCCACCAGGCCGGCCTCCAGGGCGCGCGCCTGCAGCTCGCGCAGCAGCTGCGTCTTGCCGCAGCCGGCCGGGCCCCACAGGTACAGTGGCGCGCCGGGCCACGCCTGCTCGCGCAGCTGCGCCACCACCGCGGCGTTGTCGCCGGGCAGGAAACCGGCGAACGGCGGGAGCGGATCCCAGGCGAGCGCGAGGATCAGCTGCTTCATGCGCGATAGAACGTGCTGGCGCGGTACGCGTCCATGGCGTGGCGCAGCGCAACGACGGCCAGCGCGGTGACCGGAAGGCACACCAGCACGCCCACGAAGCCGAACACCTCGCCGAAGGCGAGCAGCGCCACGATGACGGCCAACGGACTCAGGCCGATGCGCTCGCCCACCAGGCGCGGCGTGAGCACGAAGCTCTCGAGCACCTGCCCCACCGCGTAGACCACGGCCACCTCGGCCACGCCGTGCCAGCCGGTGAACTGGATGGCCGCCGACATCAGCGCCAGCACCAGGCCGGTGGTGTAGCCCAGGTACGGGATGAACACGGCCAGGCCGGTGAACACGCCGATGGGCCACGCGAGGTTCAGGCCGGTGAGCATCAGGCCCAGCGGATAGATGAGCGCCATGGCGCCCATGACGGACAGCTGGCCCTTGAGGTACTGGCGCAGCATGGTGTCGCACTCGCCCAGGAAGCGGCCCAGCGGCGCACGCGCCTTCAACGGCACCAGGTTCCATGCGGCGCCGGAGACGGACTCGGCGTCGACCAGCAGGTAGAACACGAGCACCGGCACCAGTACCAGGAAGCCCACGATGGTGGCCAGCCAGCTGCCGCCGATGCGCGCCGAGCTGAGCAGCTTCTGGCCCCACTCGTCCATGTTGCCGTCGAACGACTTCAGCAACCAGGCCTTGACGGTGTCGGTGTCCACCTGGACGCCGAAGTTCTTGAGCTGCGGCGCCACCACGTGGTTGAACTTGTCGAGCAGGCCCGGCCACTGCGTGCGCAGCTGCGGCAGCACGGTGGTGACGATGGGCACCAGCAGCAGCACCAGCGCCGTGGAGCACAGCATCGCCAGCAGGATGGTGAGCGTGGCGGCCAGCGCGCGCGGCACGCGCCGGCGCTGCAGCACGCGCACGAGGGGCCACAGCAGGTAGGCGAACACCAGCGCCAGGATCAGCGGCGGCAGCGCGGCGCCCAGCAGCCACACCAGGAATGCGACCGCCATGGCGATCCCGAGCCAGGTCAATGCGCGTTGCTGTGCGGTGTTCAGGGTCATGTGGGGAGGCTGGGCCCGGGTGTCGGGCAACCGCACATTGTAGGGTGCCGCCGGGCGCCCTTCCCCGGCGCGCTCAGTGGCGTTGCGAACGCACGGCCAGGATGCGGCGCTTCAGGGTGTCGGCGTCGGCGGCGTCGGGCGTGTGCTCCAGGTACAGGCCCCAGTCGTAGGCGGCCTCCCCGGTGCGGCCCATGCCGTCCAGCACGTCGGCGCGCAGGCGGTAGGTGTCCCAGTGGCGCGGCTCCAGCACCACCTGTCGGTCGAGCACCGACAGCAGGCGCTGCACGTCGCCGCGGCCCTGGTGGATCTGCTGCAGGTTGCGCAGCATGCGCCCGATGATGTCGCGCGGGCCGGCGGCCTGCAGGAACAGGCCCAGCGGCACGTCGAAGGCGTCGCCCAGGGGGCTGCCCTGGCGCACCAGGTCGAGCCGCTCCTCGAGGTCGTCGCGCGACAGCGACTGGCCCGTGAACGGATCGATCACCACCTCGCCCTGGGGCAGCCGCAGCTTGACCAGGAAGTGACCGGGAAAGGACACCCCCTCGGCGCGCAGGCCGATGTGGCTCGCGATCTCCATGTACAGCAGCGCCAGCGTGATCGGGATGCCGCGCCGTCGCGCCAGCACGTGGGGCACGTAGCTGTTGGCCGGGTCGTGGTAGTCGTTGACGTTGCCCGCGAAGCCCAGCTCCTCGAAGAAGTAGCGGTTCAGGCAACGCAGCCTGTGCACCACCGGCGCGTCGGGCGCCAGGCGCGACTTGAGGCGCATGGCCAGCGCGTCGATGTCGGCCAGCACGGCCTGCACGTCGAGGCCCGGCGTGTCGTCCTGCGCCAGGCAGATGGCCGCCTCCAGCAACGGAAACTGCTCGTCGTCCGCCACCAGCGCGTCGAAGTACTCCAGCGCGCTGGGGGCGCTGAAGGTGGGCGTGGGACGCGGCACGGGAGTCATGCCCGCAGTTTAGACCTGCTCAAAAGGCCGCGCGCACATCAGGCATGGGGCCAGGTCTCGAGTCTTGCAGACGTGCACGGGCTCACGCCTTGCGCATGAACTGCGCCGGCTTCAGCCCCAGCGCCGCCAGCACCGCCACGTACAGCAGCGCCACGCCGCCCAGCACGCCGGCCATCTTCGTGGCGCGCAGCAGCGGATGCGAGCGGTCGAGCCAGTCGATGGCGTGGTCGGCCCACACCAGTACCGCGCCAAGCACGAGCGTGGCCACCAGCGCGCGCGCCGCGAACGCCAGCCAGCCGGGCTGCGGCTTGTACACGCCCAGGCGAATGAGGCCGATCAGCAGCCAGGTGGCGTTGAGCGTGGCGCCCAGGCCGATGGACAGCGCCAGGCCGCCCACGCCGATGTGCAGGCCGAAGATGAACAGCGCGTTCATCAGCTGCGTGAAGATGAGCACCACCACCGCGATGCGCACCGGCGTGCGCGTGTCGAGCTGCGCGAAGAAGCCCGGCGCGAGGATCTTCACGCTGACGATGCCCATCAGCCCCAGCCCGTAGCCCTGCAGCGGCTGCACGGTGCCCATCACGTCTTCGGCGGTGAAGTGGCCATAGTTGAACAGCACGGCCAGCAGCGGCTTGGCGAACACCAGCAGCGCGATGGCGCACGGCAGCGTCTGCAGCACCACCAGGCGAAGGCCCCAGTCGATCATGCCGGAGTAGCCCTCCTTGTCGCCGCGGGCGCGCGCCGCCGACAGCTGCGGTATCAGCACCACGCCCAGCGCCACGCCCAGCAGCGACGTGGGGAACTCCATCAGCCGGTCGGCGTAGGTGAGCCACGACACCGACTTGGTGGCCAGGTGCGAGGCCAGCTGCGTGTTGATGAGCAGCGACACCTGCGCCACCGACACCCCCAGCAGCGCCGGCGACATCTGCTTGAGCACGCGCCGCACGCCGGGATGGTGCCAGGCGGCGACGATGCCGCTCCAGGTGCCGCGGATGTGCGGCATCAGGCCCAGCGCCTTCAGCGCGGGGATCTGGATGCCGGCCTGCAGCACGCCGCCCAGCATCACGCCCAGCGCCAGCGTGTAGACGCCCGGCAGCCCGCGCGCCTCGAACGCCGGCGTGAGCGCGCGCGCCACGATGATCACCGCCACGTTGAGCAGGATGGGCGTGGCGGGGGGGATGGAGAAGCGGCCCCAGGTGTTGAGGATGCCGGCCGACAGCGCCACCATCGACATGAAGCCGATGTAGGGGAACATCACGCGCGTCATCAGCACCGCGTCGTCGAACTTCTCCAGCCCCGAGGCCATCGCCCACACCAGCGCCGGCGCGGCCACCACGCCGATCACGCAGGTGGCCAGCAGCGTCCAGGCCAGCACGGTGGCCACGGCGTCGATCAGGCGATGGGTGACCTCGTCGCCGTCGGAGATGCGCGTGTTGGCCAGCAGCGGCACGAAGGCCTGCGAGAACGCGCCCTCGGCAAACAGCCGGCGCAGCAGGTTGGGGATGCGGAACGCGACGTTGTAGGCGTCGGTGAACCCACTGGCGCCGAAGCTCGCGGCGATCAACTGCTCGCGCACCAGGCCGGACACGCGCGAGGCGAGCGTCAGCAGCGAAACCGTCGAGGCGGCCTTGAGAAGATTCATCGGTTGCCGCACGCTCTTCGCGTGGCGGATCAGGGGAACTGGCGCGGATTATAGGAAACCGCTCATCCGGAACGACGACGAGCCTCGGGAAGCGAGGGTCACGACCCGAGCCAAACCGAGCTCCTCCTCGGGGGGCAGCGACGGGAGGAGCGTGGGGGCCAACGATCTCCGGGTTATCCCCCTTTTCGACGAACCTCGGTGGTGCATGCCGGTACAATGCATCATCCCCTCCAAGCTCCAGTCCAGCGAGTGGACGTCGATCCTCGACGCATCCCCCAGCAGTCGGCCTTCACGACTGGTGCCCGCATCCATGCGCGGCGCAGCAGGCCGACCCGCGATTCCCGGCACGACCCGGGACTGAAAAAACCCACATGAACTTTGACGAACTCGGCCTCGCCGAACCGCTCCTGCGTGCAGTGCACGAGTACGGCTACACGA
>JACMOG010000374.1 GCA_014378125.1 Vitreoscilla sp.
ACTGACGTGCTCGGGACTCGGCCGGGGCGCCGAGGAATACCTCGGCACGCAAGGCGATCCCCGGGACACACAGCAGGACATGGCGCCGGCCGGCACCACGAGCGCCTCGATCTCCACGCTGCGCTCGACGCGCCAGCGCTCTTGGCCCTCCTTGCCGATGGCTTGGCCCGGGTGGTCGCAGAGGCGTTGTCACCCGCCACGCCCATTGCGAGAGCACGTGCAAGCACGACCGCCATCGTCTGTGTTTGGCGCATGTCCTGTCGCGCGCGCGCACGCCCTTGGCCCGCTCGATGCAGGTTGTAGCGCGCGCAGTTTTAGCGCGGCGTTAGCCGTGCGGCCAGCGCCAGCAGCTCGGCGTTGACGCGGTTGCGGCGCAGGAAGCTGTCGCGGAACTCGGCGCCGACGTGAGTCTCGGCGGTATGCAGCACCCACGCTCGACCGGCGTCGAGGGCGGCGCGTGCGTCGTCCGGCCTTCCGCCAGCGCCGAAGGCACGCGCGGCGATGAGCCAGCGCTCGGCAGGGTAGAAGTCGTCGGCGACGACGTCGGCCGGCGCGTCTAGCGCGGCATGGGCATGCGCCACAGCACGATCCGGATCGCCCGCCTCGAGCGCGAACGCGGCGGCGCGCCAGCGCGCCGTGAGCGCTGCGCCGGCGTAGCGCAGCGAGGTGCAGCGCTGCACCACCGCTTCGCACGCCGCCACGGCGGCCGCAGGCGCGAGCGTGCGCGCATGGTCGGGCGCGACGAGCGATTGCAGAAGCGTGCGGCCGGACAGCGGTGCGTCGGCCTGCGCGCGCTCGAAGGCGGCAGCCGAGCCCGGCTGCTGCAGGGCCAGCAGCAGGCGCCCCTCCAGTTGCGCCAGGCGCGCACGCATCGGCGGCGGCACCGGCCGCGCCTGCGCCGCATCGAGCGCCTGCTTTGCGCGCGCATGCTGGCCGAGCTGCTGCCACAGCCACGCCAGATGACCGTGCACCACCGGTGCGCGGCTCGGGTTCTGCGCCATCGACAGCAGCGCCAGTTCGCCGGCACGCAGCGCCTCGCCATAGCGCGCGAGGTCGCGCAGGAGCGCCAGCGTCATCATGTCGAGCATGTAGGCTGCACCGCGCGCGTCGTCGAACGCTTGCGCGTAGCGACGCGCCTGCAGCACGGTGTCGAGGGCCTGCTGCACGCGGCCGGCCGCTTTCAGGCTGAGGGTGATGTTGCCGCTGCAGATGGCGGCCATGTCCAGGCGACTGGCCAGCAGCGCGAGGTCGAGCGCGCGGCGGTGGAACTCCAGCGCCTCCTGCGGTTGGTCGGCGTTGTCGAGACAACACGCCAGATCGTTGAAGTAACTCATGCGGTCCACGCCGTCGGCCAGCGGATCGAGCACCCGCGACAACACCGGCCGCAGCAGGTTCACGGCGCGCTGGCTATCGCCGCCGAACGAGGCGCAGGCCGCGGCGCCGCGCAGGGCTTCGATCTCGCGCACCACGTCGCCCTGTGCGCGCGCCAGTTCCGCGGCGGCCTCGGCGCGCGGTGCCGCGTCGGCAAAGCGGCCGGTGGACATAAGGAAGTCAGCCTGCGCGAGCAGTACGCGCAGGCGCTGCTCGGGCGTGCGCGCCAGGCGTTCCAGGCGCGCAAACAGCGCCTCGTCCACCTGCGTGCGGTCGGCCACCATCACGGCCTCGAAGTTGACCAGCGCGCAGTCGAAGGCCACGTCGTCGCGGCCCAGGCGCTCGGCGAGCGTGCCGGCGCGGTCGCGCAACTCGATCTCCTCGCGCTTGCGCATCGCGCGTTCGGCGACCGCGGCCGCCGCGAGCAGGGCGTCCAGTGCCTGCGCCTCGTGGCCGGCGGCCAGCCAGTGATGGGCGATGCGCACCGGCTCGCCGCCGCGCTCGGCAAGAAAGGCCGCGATCTCCGCGTGCAGCTGGCGCGCCACCGGCGCCGGCACCGAGGCGAGCGCGCTCTCATAGATGAGGTCGTGCGCGAAGGCGCCGTCGCGCAGCACCTGCGCGGCTTCGAGTTCGGCCCAGGGGTCGGCGAGCTCGAGCGTGCGCACGCCGAGCACGCGCGACGCGAGTTCGATGCTGAAGTCGGGCGCGGCCACCGCGGCGCAGCGCGCGAGCTGCACCGCTGGCGCCGACAGGCGGCCGATGCGGCGCTCGATCAACGCGGCCACGTTGCGCAGCGCGGGCAGGTGCACCGGCCGGGTTGCGGTGGCGGGGCCGCCCGGCCCTTCGCCTTGAATGAGCCAGGCCTTGACCGTTTCCAGCGCGTACATCGGGTTGCCGCCGGTTTGGCGCAGCAGCGCCGGCGCGACGGTCGCGCCGACCAGGCCCTCGATGTCGAGCGAGTCCACCAGCTCGGCGAGTTGACCCACCGTCAGCGGCGCGAGGTCGATCGGCGCGGCCACCGCCGCGTCGGCCACGGCGCCGACGAGCGCGCGCTCCGCCGGGCCCAGTTCGGCGTCGCGCGCAGCAAACAGCCAGCGCCGCGTGGACTGCGCGGCGACGTAGCGCAGCAGCTCGAGGCTCGCCTCGTCGGCAAAGTGCAGGTCGTCGAAGACGGGGCCGTCGATGCCGGCGTCCGCGCTGTCGATGGCCGCGGGGACGGCGTTGAACAGGCGCGTGCGCTGGCCTTCGCCGCTCGCCGTGCTCGGCGCGCCGAGTTCGGGCAGCAGCGTGGCCAGCTCGGCGCGCAGCGCTGCGTCCTGCGCCTCGAGCGCCGCGCGCGGCCACTGGCGCAGCAGGCGCGAGACCGAGGCATAGACGACATGGCCGTCGCCCGGCCGCGCACCGACGACGAGGGTGGCGCCGCGCGCCTTGGCGAAGTCGCTCACCAGGCGCGTCTTGCCCATGCCGGCCTCGCCGCGCACGAAGGCGGTGTGGCCGGCGTCCCAGGCGTCGTGCAGCGCGGCCCAGGCCTCGTCGCGGCCCACCAGGCGTGGCGGGCGCTGCACCGAGGCCGGCACGCGGGTCGGCCGGGTGCCGGGGGTGGCGGCCGGCGCCGCCGGGGGGCTTGCGCCGTCGATCGTCGCGAGCAGCGCCAGCGTCTCGGCCGACGGCCGCGCGCCGATCTCGTCCTTCAGCAACTGCTCGCAGCGGTC
Source organism: Vitreoscilla sp. (assembly GCA_014378125.1). The sequence continues at coordinate 3,084 of JACMOG010000374.1, forward strand.
GAAGGCGAGCAGCGCGACGGCGCGGTCACCGGCCAGGTAGTGCAGGCGGATCACGCGGCGGTGGGCGTCTTCGGACAGTGGTTCGAGCGTGAGCAGTTCCTGCGCGTGGCTCAGCGCGACGTCCCAGTCCTTCGCGTCTTCGGCCATGTCGGCGAGTTCAGCGAGCGCGCGCCGCACGCGGTCGCGCCGGCGCTGGCGCTGCGCATCGAGCCACTGCGCGAACTCGCCCGGTGCAAGGTCTTCACCGGCGGTCTGGCCGAGCACCGTGTCGGCATCGTCGAGGTCATGCGCCACCCCCTCGGCCAGCGCCAGCGTGGTGCTGCCCTCGACGAGGTCTGCGCCCAGCGCCTTGCGCAACTGGAACAGGCGCTGACGCAGCGAATTGCGCGCCGCCTCTGGGTCCTTCGCGGGCCAGAGCAGTTGCGCCAGGCGCGCGCGCGGCGACGGGCCTTCGAGAGCGAGCCACGTCAACAAGGCCGCGTCGAGCGGCGCCAGCTGGACGGGCACATGGTCGCGCCTTTGCAAGGCAGCGCCACTTGCCAGCAGGAGCCGCCAGCCGGTTCGGTCTGCAGCGTGGTCGGGCCTGTCGGTGTGCGCCATGGCAAGAAGCATACGTGTTGGTTTGATGCGCGCCCAACGATGAACGCATCGCGCCACCCCCGCTGTCAGCGGTAGCGGCCGCCATAAACGCGGCTGTCGCTGCCGCCTCGGTCGCCGACCCAGACGATGGTGGCGTTGCCGTTGTCGTCGATTCCCGCATTGACCGCACTGCTCACGCTGAAGCCCACGCCGTCCGCGCCGGTCGTGGGCGCCAGCTGCGGTGACTGCCAGGCCGAACCCGGCGTCTGGACGCTGGCAGCGACGTAGTAGATGTCTTGGCGCCAAGCCACCACCGCTGTGCCGCCGGCGTTCACGGCCAGCGCCGGCTGGCTCAGTCTGTTGATCGAGCCGGTGGCAATCTGCTGCGGCGTTCCCCAGCCGCCCGCGGCCGTGTGGCGCCTGCTCAAGATGAGCTCCTGCGTGCCGTCGAATTGGACCCAAACGGCCACGGCTTGGCCGTTCGCGTCGAAGGCGATCTGTGGCGACGTCGAGCGGTTGACGTTGTTGATCGAGACCGCGACCGACATGCCCCATGCGGCGCCGAGCGCGTCGAATCGACTCGACCAGATGCTGGGGAAGCTCGCGTTGTTGGTCTTCTTGAACACTGCCGCCGCGTTGCCGCTGGCGTCCACGGCGATGCGATGCTCCGGTGGCCCGGATACGGCTGCGTCGACCAGGACGGGGATGTCCCAGGCAGCTCCGGCAGGCAGCCGGCTCGCCCACAAGCTGTACGTGCCCGGCACGGCCGAGGGTGCCGGCCAGAGCACGAAGGCGACGCCGGCCGCGTTCATGGCCAGCTGGGGGATGTCGGTGGGCTCGCCGATGCTGTCGCTGTCCAGGCGTTGCTGGGCACTCCAAGTGGCGCTGGCGGCGTCGTACCGAGACGCGAACAGTTGCCAGGGCGAGAAGACGCTGTCGCGTTGGACCCATGCGGCCACGGCGTTGCCTTGCGCATCGATCGAGACCTTTGGAACGAAGCCTCGGTAGTCGTCGGTGATATTCAGTATCGTCGACGCGCTCCAGCCGCCGGCGGGTGTGTAGGTGGACGCCCGCACACGAGAGTCGACGCCTGTTTCGATCCACACCGCGGCACCCCGTCCCGTACCGTTCATGACCACTGCCGGTTCGATGTGGGCGGACGTCGTGCTGCTGCCCGACACGGACAAACGCGGCTCCCAGCCTGTGGTGGGCACGTAACGGGCAGCCCCTGCGACACCCGACTGCGACCACGCCGCGATGGCTTGACCGGCGCCGTTCCAGGCCAGGGCGGGCACGATCGAATCCAGGCCTGCGCCGTCCGCATGAAGCGGTGTGGGGGCCTGCCAACCCGCCGTGACCGCCGCGTTGACGGTCAGCGTGACCGCGCTGGTGTTGACGCTGCCCGATGCATTGCTCGCCACTGCGCGGAACGACTTGCCCGAGTCGGCGAGTGCGGTGGCCGGCGTGGTGTAGCTCGCGCTGGTGGCGCCGTTGATGTTGGCAAAGCTCACCGCGTTGTCGGTGGACAGCTGCCACTGCCAAGTCGGCGTCGGCACGCCGGTGGCCGCGGCGGTGAAGGTGGCGGTGGCCGGCGCGGTGACGCTCTGCGCCGTGGGCTGCGTCGTGATCATCGGCGCTTGCGGTGCCGCGTTGACCGTCAGCGTTGCCGCATCGCTCGTCGCGCTGCCGGCGCTGTTGGTCGCCACCGCGCGGTAGCGCTCGCCGTTTTGCGACAACGTGTTCAGGCCGGTGTCGAAGGTCGGGGCAGCGGCCCCAGAGATGTTTGTGAAGCTGGCACCTCCGTCGGTTGAGCGCTGCCATTGCAGCGTCGGCGCCGGCGTGCCAGCGGCGACGATGGTGAAGGCCGCCGCACTGCCGGCGGTGACCGACTGGCTCGCAGGCTGCAACGTGAAGGCCGGGATGGCCGGCGCCGGGTTGATGGTCAGCGTCGCCGCGGTGCTGGTGACGCTGCTGGCACTGTTGGCGACAACGACGCGCAACCGGTGTCCGCTCATCGCCAGCGTGGTGGCCCCGGTGTCGTAGGTCGCCGCCGTGGCGCCGCTGGCGTTGGCCCAGGTGTTGCCACCGTCAGTCGAGCGCTGCCACTGGTAGGTCAGCGCCGTGCCGGTGGCGGTGACGCTGAACACGGCGCTCGCCGGCTCGGTGACCGTGACCGCCGCAGGCGCCACGGTGATGGCTGGCGCGACGATGGCGGTCGTCACGGTCAGAGTGACGGCCGAGCTGTTGACGCTGACGCCTGCGGCGCTGACGACAACGCGCACGCGCTTGCCATTGTCGGCAATAGTCAGCGCGCCGGTGGTGTAGTTCGTCGCGTTGGCACCGGCGACGTTGGTCCAAGTCGTGCCGCCGTCGGTGCTGACCTGCCATTGGTAAGTGATGTCCGCGCCACTGGCCGACACCGAGAAGGTGGCGCCCGTGCCGGCGGCCGCCGACGAGTCGCTCGGCTGCACACTGATGGTCGGTGACGTTGCGGAGCCACCTCCGCAGGCAGACAACAAAGCCAAGATCACGGCCAGCAACATCGCCCCCCACCACGGCCGCTGAGCGGTCGGCTCGAAACATCGTGCATCCATGGAAAATTGCTCCTCGTCGCGGCCAGCCCCTCGGTTGGCTCAGGCGGGGTTGTACGAAGGAGGGCGTTAGCGCAGCGTTAGGGAACGATGAACGACTGGCCGATCGGACCAGATCGCGACATGCAGATCACGCCCGAAGCCCTGCGCCGCCACGCCGTCGCGCGCGGCCTGTTTGCCGCCCACCACCCTGCCGCGCGCTCGCCAAACTCGGCTTCGTGCAGGCCGACCCGATCCGCGCGCCGGCGCGGGCCCGGGTCCGGGTCCTGACGCTGCGCCACCGCGGGCGCGACCACCGCGCTGGCGACTTGAAGCACCGCTACCAGCGACTGGCGGTGGAGGAGAATTTCTTCGTCGGCGCGGCGCACCCACGCGAGGTCGACGCTGCGTTCGCGCACGACAAGACGCGCAACGGATTCGGCGGCCGCAGCAATGCCAGCAGGGATTTGCTCGACGGCATGCACTACCGCGGGCTGCTGCGCATCGCGCGGCACGACGCGCTGGCCCGACACCTGCGGCGGCGCCTGCCCGCACGGCGGCGGGGCGTTCTCGGGCAAGGACCCGAGCAAGGTCGATCGCTCGGCCGCGTATGCGGCCCGTTACGTCGCGAAGAACATCGTCGCCGCCGGCCTGGCGCGCCAGTGCCAGATCCAGGTCGCGTACGCGATCGGCGTGGCGCGGCCGATGAACGTGACGGTCTACACCGAAGGCACCGGCGTGATGTCCGACGACAAGCTCTCGGCACTCGTGCAAGAGCATTTCGACCTGCGCCCGAAGGGCATCATCCAGATGCTCGATCTGCTGCGCCCGATCTACGAGAAGACCGCGGCCTACGGCCACTTCGGCCGCGAGGAACCGGAGTTCACGTGGGAGAAGACCGACAAGGCCGCCACGCTGCGGGCAGCGGCCGGGCTGTAGGCCCGGCGTTCGCCGCAGACGAGCCTTGGACCTTGCGGCCCAGGCTCACATCGCACCAGCGATGTGAAGGCCTGCAGGGCCGGGTTGCATCCACGAGGCGGCGTCCTCAAGGCCACGGCGGGCCGTCAGCGCGCCGCGCGCACGCTCGGCGTTTGTTCTGACGGGCGAAGGGTGTCTCAACCGTCGTTGCGTTCCACAGCCCTCGAAGCCTGCCTCGCGACCCCTGGTCGATGGCCGGTTCGCGAAGGTCCTGCGCATCGCGACGGCGGTCGCCTCGGTGTTTGCCTTGGCCGCGCCAAGCAAGCGCCGTGCGGGTGACGGCCGCCTGGCCACTGCACTGGGGCGCCCGCACCCCCGATTTGCCGATCAACTCGCCGACCTCGATGGACGGCGACGACAACATCCGAAGGCCCGTCCGACGATTCCCTTGTGCCGCTGGGCAACTGGATGCGCGCATAGTTCCACCTCGCGCGCGACCCGTATGACGGCATCGGCCACTTCGCGCAGGGCTTTGCGCCCGCGATCGCGGCGCGCAAGTTGCTGCTGAGCCGCACCGGCCTGGCACGCGGCGCCTGGCTGTTCGCCGTGGTGGTACTGACGTGCTCGGGACTCGGCCGGGGCGCCGAGGAATACCTCGGCACGCAAGGCGATCCCCGGGACACACAGCAGGACATGGCGCCGGCCGGCACCACGAGCGCCTCGATCTCCACGCTGCGCTCGACGCGCCAGCGCTC
>JACMOG010000375.1 GCA_014378125.1 Vitreoscilla sp.
GCGGTGGTGCACGCTGATGGAACCCTCGCCCGTGTCGTGCGCGAAGTTGCCGCGCAGCGCGCCGCCATTCAACGCGCGGATGGCCGCGCCGCTGAGGGCGCCGAAGCTCATCGCGCTGATGTTGAAGATGCTGGCCTCGTAGGGCTGGGCGCAGTTCGGGCCGATGGTCACGCGGAAGTCGTGCGACGCCAGCCTGGTGGGCTGCAGCGAATGGTTGATCCACTCGTAGCCCTCGGCATGCACGTCGAGCTGCGTGCCCAGCGGCCGCTTGTCGGAGTCGCCCTTGGCGCGCTGGTAGACGAGCGAGCGCTGCTGGCGCGAGAACGGCGCGGCCTCGTTGTCGCCCTCGATGAAGTACTGGCGCATCTCGGGGCGGATGAACTCGAACAGGAAGCGCAGGTGCCCGGTCACCGGATAGTTGCGCAGGATCGAGAGGCGGCGCTGGCGCACGTCGCGCGCGCCGGTGGTCACGCCCACCAGCCCCAGCACGGCCCAGGGCCAGCCGCCATGTCCGAGGACTTCGGTGAACGCCCCGAGCAGCATCACGACGGCGCAGGTGATCCACGCCAGGTAGCGGATGGGGAAGAAGCGGTCGAGCGACAGCAGCCAGACGGGCATGGGGTTGTCTCTTGGGTTTTTTTGAAGACTCGCCCGCACAGTGGGAGCCCGATCTCGGCATCTTCGGCGCTTTGCCTTCAAAACTTGATGACCGTGCGGACGATCGCATGCGAATCGTGCGTTCCGGCAATGTAGCGCTGCCCCGCGCGGCCCGCGCGGGTGACTTCCCTCGCCCTCAGGCGGACATGGGCGGGGCCAGGGGCGCCAGTGCGCCCGCGCGCACGCGAAACGCGCGCTTGAATGCCCAGGGGCGGCGCACGCCCGGCGCCTCGCGCCAGATCGGCCACGCCCAGCGCGGTTCGGCGTGGATGTCCACGCTCCACGTGACGTCGCCCAGGAACTGGAAGCGCACCTCGCGCGGCGGTTCCAGCTTCAGGCGCGCGAAGATGCCCAACGCATACATCAAGCCCATGCCGGCGGTGTCCAGCAGCCGTCCGTCGGCCGACACGAGGTGGATGGACAACAGCTCCTCCATCGTCACGCCCTCGGTGATGAAGACGAGGTAGCGGCCGTCGATCTCCACGGCGGCCTCGAACACCTTGCCGGGAACGCGCAGGCCGGTGGCGCGGCCCGCGATGCAGATCTCGCACTGCGGCACCCCGCCCCGGTCGGGCGCGGGCCGGATGCTGATCTCGTCGGCGAGTCTCAAGCGCGACTCATTCCGCGCCGGACTCGGCGGAGTGCCACGCGCCCCAGATCAGGCTCACGCCCAGCCCTGCGTCCTGCCTGCTGCGCACCAGCGGGCTGTCTTCGTTGGCCGCGCCGCGCACCGTCTCCACCTGCGCGAAGTACTGCAGGCGCAGCGTCGAATTGATGCGATGGCGCAGGCTGGCGTTCAGGCGCGTGGCGATCAGGCCGGCCTTGGCGTCGTAGGCCGGGCGGTCTGCCGTGGCGTAGGGCGCGTCGACGCCGTAGTAGAGGTGGTTGAGCGTGCGGTCGCCGAACAGCGCGCTGGCCGAGAACACCAGCGCGAATGACGGGCCCGTCCACGCGGTGTGCGACAGGCGCGGCTCGAAGGTCCAGCCGCGGTGCGAGAAGCCGTCGTTGACGTCGAACACAGCGCGCACCGGAAC
>JACMOG010000376.1 GCA_014378125.1 Vitreoscilla sp.
CGCACCAGGAACACGATGGTCGACGTGTAGGGCGTGCTGTTGTCCTTGAACTTCTTCTGCCAGTCGGCCGCCAGCAGGCCCTTCTGGGCGATGGCGTCGATGTCGTACGACAGCGCCAGCGTGGCGACGTCCGCGTCGAGACCGTCGATCACCGAGCGCGCCTGCTTGCCCGAGCCGCCGTGCGAGGCATTGATGGTGACGTTGTCGCCGGTCCTGGCCTTCCAGTACTTCGGGAAGGCGGCGTTGATGTCCTGGTACAGCTCGCGCGTCGGGTCGTAGGAGACGTTGAGGATCGTGATGTCCTTGGCGAACGACACGGCGGCGGTGACGGCAAGCGTGGCGGCCAGGAGCGTTCGGGAAAGGAGGCGGGGGGTCGTCATCAGGGAGGTCCTTGGGTTTCGAATCGAAAGGGGTGCAGGCTGAGCACAAGCTGAATGCAATTCTGCGGATTCAGCTCGGCGGCGGCAAAGAACATAAACGTCGTTGCTTAGGCGGCGGACAGCGAAAAGCGGACGACGCCCGTCGCATGGACGGCGGCTACAGCAAGGACCAGGTGCTGCGCTCCGCCAGCGTGATCGCCGCGATCGCCAACTCCGGGCTCGGCAGCCTGTTTCCTGCCGGCACGGAGACGGGCAAAGGTTGGCACGACACGACGGTGAAGGCCGACGCGTTCACGAACACGGCGCGCTCCGCGGAGCTCGGCGGCGAGTTCGCCAAGGAGTCCAATGACCTGGTGCGCGTCGTATCCGGCGGCGCCGATGCAGCCGCGGTGAAGGAACAGTTCGGCAAGCTGCAGAAGACCTGCAAGTCTTGCCATGACGACTTCCGCAACGCGCTCTAAGTCGCACTTCAGACGAACCCGAAGGGGTCTGGCATCTCCTCGCCCCGCGCACCGGTGCGAGGCAATGCCTGACCCCGATCACCGGAGCCGCTCACGTTCGGGGTCAGGCATCGCCTGCGAGTACGCAGGAGATGCCAGACCCCTCTATCGGTTGGCCACCACTTCCTTGTAGACCCACGCCACGAACCGGTCCGCCGTCTGCGGCGTGCCGCCGACGACATGCGCATCGAACTCCGCAGTCGGATGCGCGGCCAGGATCTCGTCCTGCGTCTTGCCCTGCTCCACCAACTTCGCCACCTTGCTGCGCACCGCCACGATCAGGTCGCGCTGGGCCAGCACGGCGTTGCGATCGACCAGCGGACCGTGGCCCGGGATGATCTTCGTGGCCGGGCCCGCGCGGTCCAGGATCTCGCTGAGCCCCTCGAGGATGCCCGCCAGCGATCCGCCGCTGGACAGGTCGACGTACGGGTAGCCGACGCTGCGGAAGATGTCGCCCACGGCCAGGATGTCGTGGGCCGGGAACGAGACCACCGTGTCGCCGTCAGTGTGCGCGGCCACGACGGGCAGCAGGCGCACGTCCTCGCCGTCGACGTGGATGGACAGCGACGCGTTGTAGGTGACCACCGGCAGCGCCTGATCGGGCGCCGGCTTGCCGGGGGTGCCGTCCCGCGCCGGATTGGGGTGCTCCAGGCGGTAGCGCAGTTGGTCGCGCGCGAAGATGGTGGCGCCCAGCTTCGCGAAGTTGGCGTTGCCGCCCGTGTGGTCGGGGTGCACGTGCGTGTCCACCAGGAAGCGGATCGGCCTGTCGGAGAACCGGCGGATGGCCGCCACCAGCTTGTCGGTGAGCGGCGCGAACTGCGAGTCGACCAGCAGGATGCCGTCGGTCCCCGACAGCACGCTGATGGTGCCGCCCTGGCCTTCGAGCGTCCAGAAGTCGGGCGCGAGCTGCGTGGTCTTGATCTCCACCTTGCCGAAGTCGGGTGGGGTCTGGGCGAAGGCCACGCCGCTGCACAGCAGGGCGACGGCGGAGACGAGCGAAATGGCGATGCGTGTCATGTCGGATGCGGTTGGGCGGACGGGACGGCCATCCTACGGCAGCCCGCGCCCGCAATGAAGAGAGGGGCTATCGGGCGGTCGCGGCCAGGCCGCGGACGATTCGGAAGGAAAGGATCGAGGTCATGGAGGTGCGTCGAGGAGGTGGTTGACCCTCTTCGGGTTCGCAGCTTTCGTGCCACGCGGACCGCCTGAGCTTCTGCGGTCGCGCTGCGCCGCGCCATGGCCCTCGCGCGCCGCGTGGCGGGAGCCGGCCCCTGCGGGTCATGCATGCGCGCGGGCCGCCGCCCGCCTGCTGGATTGGCAACGCGCGTTGCTGGATTCAGCGCACGCGGCTGCCTCGCATCACGCTACGCCGTCTTGAGGTTCTGCGCGAAGAACGCCAGCGTGCGCTGCCACGCCAGCGCCGCCGCCTTCGCGTCGAAGCGCGGCGTGGTGTCGTTGTTGAACCCGTGCTCGACGCCCGGGTACACGAAAGCCTCGTACCTCACATGCGCGGCCTTCAGCGCGGCCTCGTAGGGCGGCCAGGTGGTGTCGACGCGCTCGTCGTTGCCGGCGAAGTGCAGCATCAGCGGAGAGCGGATGCGCGGCACGTCGGCCAGGTCGGGCGCCACGCCGTAGAACGGCACGCCGGCGTTGAGGTCGGGCCATTGCGTGGCCAGGATGTTGACGATGCCGCCGCCGAAGCAGAAGCCCACCGCGCCCACGCGCCCGTTGGTCCCCGCCTGCGTCTTGAGCAACTGCGCCGCGGCGAAGAAGTCGGCCTTGACCTTGGCGTGGTCGAGCTTGCCGAACAGGTCGCGCGCCTTGTCTTCGTCGCCGGGATAGCCCCCCAGCGGGAACAGCGCGTCGGGCGCGAAGACCAGGTAGCCCTCCAGCGCCAGCCGGCGCGCGATGTCCTCGATGGGCGGGTTCAGGCCGCGGTTCTCGTGCACCACCAGGATCGCGGGGATGCTGCCGGTCGCCTTCGCCGGCTTGACGAGATAGCCGGCGGCCTTGCCGTAGCCCTGCGGCGAGTCGTAGCCCAATCGCGACACCACCAGCCGGGGATCGGTCGGCGCCACCTGCTGCGCCTGCGCGAAGTTGGGCGACAGCGCCTCCAGCAGGCCCACCGCCGTCATCCCGCCCACGGCGTACTTGCCGGCGCCATCGAGGAAGCCGCGGCGCGAGAGGCCGCCGTGCACGTACTGGTCGAAGAGCTGGAGGACTTCCGGCTGGAAGTCGGCGGCGGTGTGCTTGGGCATGGTCCTGTCTCCGGGAGTGAACGGCTGCGCGCCCTTGCCTAAGCGAGCGACTGGTCGAGCAGGAGCATTTTTCGGGCCCGTGCCGTGCGGCTCGTAGAATCGTTCCATGCCCGATCCTGCCCGCCCGCCATCGAGCCGAGCGCTCGCCCATCCGGTGATCGTGTTCGACCTGGACGGCACGCTCAGCGACCCGCTCGAAGGCATCGGGCGCTCGATCAATCATGCGCTCACGCGCTTCGGGTATCCCGAACGTCCGCTCGCCGCGCTGGCCAGCTGCATCGGGCCGCCGCTCGACGAGTCGTTCCCCCTCCTCACCGGCCGCGACGATCCGGCGCACATGCGCGAACTCGTGGCGAGCTATCGGGAGCGCTATGCCGACGTCGGCTACGCGGAAAACGTCGTCTACGAAGGGATCCCCGCCATGCTCGACACGTTGCGCGACCACGGAGCGGTGCTCGGCGTCTGCACATCGAAGCTGCCGGTCTTCGCCGAGCGCATCCTCACCCATTTCGGGCTGCGCGACCGCTTCTCCTTCGTGAGCGGCGGCGACATCGGCGTGCACAAATGGCAGCAGCTCGCGGCGTTGCGCGCGCAGGCGCACGTGGACGACGATGCGGTGATGGTGGGAGACCGCGCGATCGACGTCGACGCCGCGCATCGCAACGCGCTTCACGCGTGTGGCGTGCGCTGGGGGTTCGGGTCGTTGGAGGAGCTGGCGGCGGCGCGCCCGAGATATCTCTGCGAGGCGCCTGGTGACATCGTGGCCCTGCTGAGCCTCCAGGGAGGTCTCGCGGGATGAGAGTTCCCTTTCTTCGCGCGACCCTGGTGGCGCTGGCGTTCCTGGCGAGTGCCGCGGCCAACGGCGCCGAGATCGTGCTCGAGCAGTCCGCCGTCCAGAAGCTGGTCGTCGAGTCGCTGTTCAGGGACCACGGTCGCTACTGGCTGCAGAAGGGCGCCTGCAGCGCTTTTCTCGACAATCCGACGGTAACGTTGTCCGGGGGGCGCGTGGTCATCCGCTCGCACCTGAGCGCCCGCGTGGGGATGGACTTCGGCAACAGCTGCGCGGGGGTCGACCTGGCGTCCTGGGCCACCGTATCGGGCGAGCCCAGCGCGCAGGGAACGGCCGTCCGCCTGACCAACATCCGCGTCGAGGACGTCGGCGACGCGAACACCCGCATCGTGCTGGATTCCGGCCTGGCGCCGACGCTGCCGGGCGCGCTCGAACTGGATGTGCTGAAGGCCGTCCGGTCGATGCTGCAAGGCGCCGGCGGCCAGCTTCAGGTGGACGTGCAGGCGCTGACGATCACGTCCGTGCGCGTGGCCGACAACAAGCTCTCCGTCGTGTTCGACTTCAAGGTCGTGGGCCGCTGAGGCTCACCGGCCGCGCTTGGCCGACAGCTTGCGCGCGACGTGGACGAGATCGGTCGTCGGGTCGGCCTTGCAGAGCGCCAGGATCCTCGGCTGCAGTTCGTCGTAGGACGGCACGACCACGTCGGAGCTGCCGTCGAACGCGGACGCGACCGATGCGATGCCCGACAGGTAGCCCTGGGCCCACGTCAGCAGCGGCATGCGATCGGCCACCAGCGGGCTCGACAGGCGGCCGACAACCGCCGTGCAACGCATGATTCCGGGGCCGGAAGGCACGTCGAACGCGAAGGCGGGAGCGCTCGACAGCATGAACGCTGCCGCCAACGAGAACACCGGGGACGGGAGGATTTTCATGGTCATGCCTGCTGGTGGTGCGATCGCGGACACCGTGCCCGCGAACAGACTGAAGAATGTCATGCGGCAGGGGCGCTGGCTTCGCGGAGCAAGGTTGCAAAAGCGGTGCTGTTCTTCGAACGCGCCTGCCCCCGCGAACGGGAGACGGCCGAGCCCGAATTGGCAGGAATGGTGCTGCACGCACTGCGGTTGACCGTTAACCGGTTAACAGATAACATTGCGCAATGTCGATCCAGTCGTTCGCCTGCTCAGAGACAGAAGACTTGTTCACCACTGGCAAGTCACGACGGTTGGTCAACTTCAAGAGTGTCGCCGAGCGGAAGCTGGCCCAACTCGACGCGGCGCCTTCCGTGAATTTCATGAGGGCGCCACCCGGCAATGACCTGAAGGAATACGACGGCGCCTGGCACGTTCGAATAAACGACCAGTGGCGGCTGACCTTCAAGTGGGGAGAGAGCGGGCCTTACGACGTTCTCATCGAAGACCCTCACTGATCATCAAGCCCTGAACGGCAACGGAGCACCTCATGTTCAAGAACGGTATGCGTCCTGTCCACCCCGGCGAGATCCTGCTGGAGGACTACATCAAGCCTTTGGGCGTGAGCGTGCGCGCCGTGGCCATCGCCCTGAAGGTGCCCTACTCGCGCCTCAGCGAGATCACCAAGGGCGAGCGCGGCGTGTCGGCCGACACCGCGCTGCGGCTGGAGCGCTATTTCGGCAGCGAGGCCAAGGGCTGGCTGAACCTTCAAGCCGCCTACGAGCTGAGAACGGCCGAGATCGCGAACGGCAAGGCGATTGCCAGGGAGATCCGGCCCATGGGGCTGGCTGCGTGAATCTCCCGAGGGCGAGATCGGCGGTCGGCCCGATCTAGACCTCCAGCCACTCCCTGCGCATCCCCGCATCCGCCTTCAGCTCCGCCGGCGTCCCCTCGAACACCACGCGCCCATGCCCCATCACCACGCAGCGCTGCGAGATCTGCAGCGCGATGGTGAGCTTCTGCTCGATCAACAGCACCGACAGGCCGCGGGCCTTCAGCGCCAGCAGGTACTCGGCCACCTGCTCGACGATCTTCGGGGCCAGGCCCTCGGTGGGCTCGTCGATGATGATCAGCTCGGGGTCGCCCATCAGCGAGCGGCACAGCGCCAGCATCTGCTGCTCGCCGCCCGAGGGCACGCCGGCCTC
>JACMOG010000377.1 GCA_014378125.1 Vitreoscilla sp.
CAGCGTGGAGAAGCACGTGGCCAAGGCGGCGCTGGTGGTCACCGCCTGGATGGAGGGCTGGTAGCAATGAACGGATCACCGGCCGCGTCCTCCGGCGGGACGGGCGGGGAAGACCATCCGAAGGTGACGCCCGAGATCGCGGCCGAGGCGGCCGTCTGGATCGCGCGCCTGCATGGGCCCAGCCGCACGCCGCAGATGGAACGCGAGTTCCGCGCGTGGCAGGCCAGCTCGGCGGCGCATCGCGAGGCCTTCGAGCGTTGCACCGACGTGTGGCAGGACATTCCTCGCCTCGGTCTCGCCACGGCTTACGCGGCGGCGTCCCGGCGCCAGGCATCGGCGCCTTTCGGGAAGTCCTGGCGCGAGGCGGCCTGGCGCTGGGGCACGGCCTGCGTCGTCGCCGGCGCCGCGGCCGCGGCCGCCGTGCTCGTGCTCAACTGGCGCAGCGAGAACGCCTTCACCACGAAGGTGGGCGAGCAGCGCCTCGTCGTGCTGGAGGACGGCAGCCGCATGCTGTTGAACACCGACACGCGAATCCGCGTCAACTTCGTCGCGTCCCAGCGCAACGTGGAGGTTCGCAACGGCGAGGCCTTCTTCGACGTTGCCAAGGATGCCCACCGGCCTTTCGTCGTGCACGTCGCTGGCAGCGAGGTGGTAGCGGTGGGCACCGCGTTCGGCGTGCGCTATGCGCCCAGTTCCCACGCGGGCGACGAACTGGTGGTCACGCTGGTAGAGGGCCAGGTGAAGGTGCGGCCGGCTGGCCAGGCGGTGGGCGCCGCGCTGGCGCCCGATCAGCCGGTCTTGATGAAGGCCGGCGAGCGCTTGCTGCTGGATCGCCAGGCGCGCAACCCCGCGGCCAAGGTGGTGGCATCCGTCGATCGACCGAACGTCGACCACGTGATGGCCTGGAAGCGTAGCGAGGCCTTCTTCGAAGACGCCGCCTTGCCCGACGCCGTCGCCGAAATGAATCGGTACAACCGAACGCCGATCGTGTTGCTCGATGGACTCGACCAGGCCGGCCTGCGTGTCAGCGGCCTCTACCGCATCGGCGACAGCGCCGGATTCGCCAGCGCCATCGCTGCATTGCATCGTTTGAAGGTCGTCGAAGAGGGCGGACGTCTGGAACTCACCAAGCCTCACTAGGGCATCCACTGCGAGAAAGTTTCTTGACCATCGCGTCATCTCCTTGTCACTCATCGATAAATGAAACAAGGACGAGAGATGCACCGCAAGAAAACGATTCCCACGCACCACCACGCGGCGCTCCTGCCCGCGCTGCTGGTTTCGCTGCTCGCGCAGTGCGGCGCGATCCGGGCCGCGGAGGCGGCGCCAGCGACGCAGTACGCCATCGAGCAGCCGTCGCAGTCGTTGGCCGACTCGCTGCAGGCGATCGCGCACGAGACGAGCACGTCGGTGCTGTTCGATCCGGGCGCCGTACGCGGTCGCGTGGCGCATCCCGTGTCGGGGCGGCTCTCGGCGTTCGAGGCCATCACCGCGGCGATTCAAGGGACGGGGTTGGTTGCCGAGCAGATGAAGGATGGGGCGGTGGTGGTGCGGCCCGCCGCGACGCCGGCCGTTTCCGCCAGCGGCGTGCCCGTGTCGGCGGCCGCTGCGGAAGGGGTTCAGGGCAGCGAAACCGGCACCCAGGTCGCTGCTGAATCAGCGCGCGATGATTCGTCGTCCGTGACGAAGGTGGAGATCACGGGGACGAGGCTCAAGCGGATCAATGCGGAGGGTCCCGCGCCGGTGAACGTGTACACGCGCAAGGACATCGAGCAGAGTGGGCAGCCGAATCTGGAACGGTTTCTTGCTGGCTTGAACGAGGTATCCGCATCGGCGGGGGAGGGCGGCTTCTCCATCACGGCGGGACAGAGCACCGTGCAGCTCCGCGGCCTGCCTCTGGGAACCACCTTGATCCTGATCAACGGCCGACGCGTCGAAGCGGTCGGATCGTCGTCGGCAAATTTCTTCAGCTTGAACCTCATTCCCATGTCCGCCATCGAGCGCGTCGAGGTCGTACCCGTCGGCTCATCCGCGGTATATGGCGGCGACGCGTTGGCGGGTGTGGTGAACGTGATCTTGAAGAAGTCCATCGACGGCTTTTCACTTGCTGCCAATGCTGGCTCCGGCCGCGGCTTCGGCGACGGTGGATTCTCGATGGCGACGGGCGACCATGGCAACGACGGAAGCTACATGCTTATCGGCTCGTATAGCCACAGCACGCCGTTGACCGAGAAGGATCGAGGCTTCTTCCTGGATGCGGACTACCGGCGCTTCGGCGGTACGGACGCCCGGGTGCGCAATTGCACGCCGGGCACTGTCAGCAGCGTCTCGGGCGGAAATCTGCCGGGATTGAATTCGAGATTTGCGGCCATTCCGCAACTGGCGGCCGGACA
>JACMOG010000378.1 GCA_014378125.1 Vitreoscilla sp.
ACGGCGTCCGACACCCGCGGCATCGGCGCCGCGCGGCGCTGGACGAAGGCGCGCTTCGAGGCGATCTCGAAGGACTGCGGCGGTTGCCTGGAGATCGTCACGCCCACGCAGGTGGTGACCGGCAAGCGCGCGCCCGCCGGGGTCGAGATCGTCGACGTCGTCGCCATCCAGCGCGGCACCGGCGACCCGAGCCGGGTAGTGGCCATCACCGGCCATATCGACTCGCGCGTGACCGACGTGATGGACGCGACGCACGACGCGCCGGGCGCCAACGACGACGCGTCCGGCACCGCCGCGGTGCTGGAATCGGCGCGCGTGCTGAGCAAGCGGAAGTTCGCGGCCACCATCGTCTACGGCGTGCTCACGGGCGAGGAACAGGGCCTGTACGGCGGCAAGGTGCTGGCGGACTACGCCAAGGCGCAGGGCTGGCAGGTGGAGGCCGGCCTCAACAACGACATCGTGGGCAACAGCCACGGCCAGGACGGCGTGAACGACAACGGCGTGGTGCGCGTGTTCTCCGAGGGCACGAAGGCGCTGGAGACGCCCGAGCAGGCGAGCCGCCGGCGCTACAACGGCGGCGAGCTGGATTCGCCGTCGCGCAACCTGGCGCGCTTCGTGGCCGGCCTGGCCGACCGCCATCTGGTGAACCTGCGCGTGAACATGGTCTACCGCACCGACCGCTACGACCGCGGCGGCGACCAGGTGGAGTTCCTGGAACACGGCTTTCCGGCGCTGCGCTTCACCGAGCCGCACGAGGACTACCGCAACGAGCATCAGGACCTGCGCACCGAGGCCGGCGTGCGCTACGGCGACACGATCGACCGCGTCGATTTCGACTACCTCGCGCAGGTGACGCGCCTGAACGCGATCACGCTCGCGGCGCTCGCCAGCGCGCCCGCGCCCGTGCGCGGTGTGGCCATCGCCGGCGCGGTCACCACCGACACCGTGATGACCTGGACGCCGCAGGCCGGCGTTGCCGGCTACCGCGTGTGGTGGCGCGACACCACCGCGCCGCAGTGGCAGCACAGCCGCACCTACGCGGCCAACGTCGACCCCGGCCACGCCGTCCTCAAGAACATCGATCTCGACGATTTCTTCTTCGGCGTGTCGGCCGTCTCGGCCGATGGCTGGGAGTCGCCGGTCACGTTCCCGGGCGACGCGGGGAGCTTCTAGACATCGAACCACGTCATCCTGCGCGCAGTCGCAGGATCCATGCTGGCGAATGACGCTGTCGAGGAGTGGATTCCGCGACTACGCGCGGAATGACATCACGCGCGCGCCGTCCGCAACGTGATCGACCAGCGCAGTTCGTCCACCGGCGCCACGCTGTGCTGCCAGGCCCAGCGCGCCGGGCCGCGCATCGCGTAGACGGAGCGCGGGGCCGCGCGCAGCCTGACCACGTCCTCGCGGCGCGGCGCCACCGGCGGATACGGGCGGAATCGCAGCACCGCGGTCGAGCCCAGCGACACACCGAACACCGCCTCGTGATCCGGCACGTCGCGATGCCAGCCCAGCGGCGTGCCGGGCGCGTATTCGGCCACCAGCACGTGGCGCAGGGCGCCTGCCGGCACGCCCGCCCAGCGTGCGACACGCTCGCGCAGCGGATGCAGTTCCTCGATCAACGGCTGCGCGGGCAGCAGCTTGTTGGAATCGAAGTCGTAGCTGCCGCCGAAGCTCACCACGCGGCGACGCGCGGTGTATTCCTTGTACTTGGCGGCCTGCAGCGGCAGCGCGCGGATCAGCGCGATCAACGACGGCTCCTCGTCGCGCGACACGAACTCCGCCTCGTAGGCCAGGCCTTCGGGCAGGTTGGCCGGCAACGGCTCGGGGAGGTCGTCGAACAGCGCCCCCTGGGTCAAGCCACCCCTTCGATCATGCGGGCGGCGATCGCGCGATGGAACGGCATGATCGCCGCGAGGTACGCGCGTCCCCACGCGTTGTGCCAGCGCACGATGGTGGTGACGGGGGCGAAGCCGCCGGCCACCGCCACGACGATGCGGAAGTCGAGGTGCTTGTCGTTGAAGCCCAGCACCACCTCGTCGGCCGCCGAGCTGACCACCGGGAAGCCACTGGCCCGCGCCGGCCTCAGGCCGACGAGGCGGCCCAGCCGGTTGCTCAGGCCCATGAGGCCGCGGATCCACGGCGGCCCGTGGGCGAAGGCCAGCCGCGTGGCCTCGATCGCGTCCAGCCCACGCGGCGCCTCCACCTTGTAGGCGTCGGCGAACTGGAAGCCCGGAAGGATGCGCTCGGCGCCGGCGTAGGGCGAGGCGGCGATCGCGGTCTGTCGATGGGTCATGGACCCACTGTATGCCCGGTCGCGCCGCAGTGCAGCATTTCCTTGTCGAGAACATCGGCTTCAGTGGGACATAGGGCTCCGGGCCCGGCAATTGCTGCGTTGCGCCTTTCGCATTCCACGCCCACCCCATGAATCTCGACGCCTACCACGACTGGCTCACGCCCCTCGCCTCCGCGCTGGGCGCCGCGCTCGTGGGCATCCTCGTCTACGTCGTCCTGCGTCCGATCGCGCGCCGCATCAGCCGCCACGCGCCGGTGGCCAACGCGGTCAACCGGCAGCTCGACAAGCCGTTGCGCTTCCTGCTGCCGCTGATCGCCGTGCAGGTGGCGTTCGAGGGCGCGCCCGACAACCTGCCGCACATCGACGGCGTGCGCCAGCTCGTCACCGTGCTGCTGATCGCCGCGTTCACGTCGGGCGCCATCGCCGTGGTGCGCGGCGTGGCCGACGCGGTGGTGGTGCTGCATCCGCAGGACGTGGCCGACAACCTGGAGGCGCGGCGCGTGCTCACCCAGACGCGCGTGCTGGCTCGCATCGCCATCGGCATCGCGCTGTTCGCCGGCCTGGCCTTCATCCTGATGACGTTTCCGCGCGCGCGCCAGTTCGGCGCCAGCCTGCTGGCCTCCGCCGGACTGTCCGCGCTGGTGATCGGCCTGGCCGCGAAGTCGGTGTTCGGCAACCTGCTGGCCGGCCTGCAGATCGCGCTGTCGCAGCCCATCCGCATCGACGACGTGCTCATCGTGCAGGGCGAATGGGGCCGCGTCGAGGAGATCACCAGCACCTATGTGGTGATGAAGATCTGGGACGAGCGCCGGCTGGTGATCCCGCTGCAGTGGTTCATCGACAACCCGTTCCAGAACTGGACGCGCACCACGTCGCAGATCATCGGCAGCGTGTTCTTCTGGGTCGACTACACCACCGATCTGGCGCCGCTGCGCGCCGAGGCCACCCGCCTGGCCCAGGGCTCGCAGGGCTACGACGGGCGCGTGTGCCTGCTGCAGGTGGTGGACACCAGCGAGCGCGCGATGCAGCTGCGCCTGATCGTCAGTTCACCTTCGGCCGGCCAGAGCTGGGACCTGCGCTGCCTGCTGCGCGAGGGACTGATCGAGCTGATGCAGCGCGATCATCCCGACGCCCTGCCCCGCATCCGCGCCGAGATGCGCGACGCGGTGGGCGGCCACGGCAACCGCGGCGAGCTGGAGGCCCGCATCGCCGGCAAACGCACCGATCCGGGACATGCCGCGGTCAACAACGACACGGGGCTGACGAGCCTGACCGCGCCCACCGGCGGCGTGGTGCCACCCTCGGAGCCTCCGCGTTGAGTGGATCCGCGCCTACGGCCCGGGGTAACCAGGCGTAACGCCGGTGTCAGCCTGAAAGGCAATGCCCTGAACAGGCGGTCCGTTTGACCATGGATTCG
>JACMOG010000379.1 GCA_014378125.1 Vitreoscilla sp.
GGACAACCCCGCGCGGATGCGCAGGCCAAGCCCGCGGCGGACCCACACGCCGCCGCACAGGTGATGCCGGCGGAGGCCCAGGTCGCCGCGGATGCGAAGGCCGCGGCCGACGCCAAGGCTGCCGCCGATGCCCAGGCCGCCCTCGCGGTCGAGGAACACCATTTCGCCGAGCCGCCCATCGCCGCTGCCGAGGTGATCGACTCGCCCGACACCGAGATCGGTGCCGACGAGTTCGAGGCGCTCAACGCCGCCGCCGACGCGGCCGCGATGCCCGCCGAACCGGTCGCTCAGCCGGCCGCCGTCGGCGCGCCGGAATCCGGCCTGGGCGCCGTCCGCTTCAGCGTGCTGGACGACAGCGTGCGCGCCGAGACGGGCCAGCGCCACGAAGTGGCCGAGCCGCAGAACGACGGCACGGGCTTCGCGCAGGATCTGGACGCCCAGGACGCGATCGATCCCGAGCTGTTCGAGATCTTCACCGAAGAGGCGCAGGAGCTGCTGCCGTCGCTCGCCTCGCACCTGCGTGCGTGGGAAGAGTCGCCGGAGCTGCAGTCCGAGGCGTTCGGGCCGCTGCGCGCGGGGCACACGCTCAAGGGCAGCGCCCGCCTCGCCGGCGCCATGCGCCTGGGCGAGCTGGCGCACCGCCTGGAATCGGCGTTCGAGGAACGCGTGGGGGGCCGTTCGGCCAACCCGCCGACGATGGCCACGCTGCACACCGGCGTCGACGCGCTCGACGAAGAGTTCCAGCGCCTGCAGCGGACGCCGCACGCGCTCGCCCCCGAGCCGGTGGCCGCGCCCGTGGCCGCTCCGGTGGCCGCGCAGCCGGTGGCCGTGGAAGAAACGAAGCCGGTCGCCGAACCCGAGGCTCCTGCCGTCCAGGCCGCCGCCCCGGTCGCCGAGGCGCCGGTGCCGGCCCCCGTCGCGCCCGAGTCGACCATCCGCCAGTTCGTGCCCAAGGCGCTGTCCGACGCCGCCCCGGCCACGATCGACTGGGCCCGTTTCTCGGCCACCAACCCGTCGCGCCTTCAGCGCGTCGTCGAGACGGCCACCGGCAACCCGGCCACCGCCACGGTGCGCGTCAAGGCGCCGCTGCTGGACCGCCTGGTCAACCAGGCCGGCGAAGTCTCGATCACGCGTTCGCGCCTCGAGAGCGACGTCACGCAGATGCGCGTGTCGCTGCGCGAACTCACGGAAAATCTGGATCGACTGCGCCGCCAGCTGCGCGACATCGAGCTGCAGGCCGACACGCAGATCGCGTCGCGCCTGGAGGCCAGCAAGAGCTCGTCCGTCGAGTTCGATCCGCTGGAGATGGATCGCTTCACGCGCTTCCAGGAACTCACGCGCATGATGGCCGAGTCGGTGAACGACGTGGCCACGGTGCAGCGCAGCCTCACGCAGACGGTGCAGTCGGCCGAAGACGAGATGGCCGCCCAGGGCCGCCTCACCCGCGCGCTGTCCGAAGGCCTGTTGCGTGCGCGCATGGTGCCGTTCGACGCGCTGTCCGAACGCCTCTATCGGGTGGTGCGCCAGGCCGCCAAGGAAACGTCGGTGCAGGTGCGCCTGAACGTCGAAGGCTCGTCGATCGAACTCGATCGAAGCGTCCTCGACCGCATGGCCGGCGCGTTCGAGCACTTGCTGCGCAACGCGGTCGTGCACGGCATCGAATCGCCGGACGTGCGTCGCGCGCAGGACAAGGATCCGATCGGCACGATCGACGTCACGCTGGCCCAGCAGGGCAACGAAGTGCGGATCCAGATCCGCGACGACGGCCATGGCCTCGACCTGCAACGCATCGAGGCGCGCGGCCGCCGCAACGGGCTGATCGCGCCCGACGCCAGGCCCACCGACGCGGAACTGGCGAATCTCATCTTCACGCCGGGCTTCACGACCACGGACGAAGTGACCGAACTCGCCGGCCGCGGCGTGGGCATGGACGCCGTGCGTACCGACGTCACGGCGCTCGGTGGACGCATCGAGACCGCCTCGGCCCCGGGCCGCGGCACGGCCTTCACGCTGCTGCTGCCGCTGACCACGGCCGTCACGCGCGTGGTGCAGCTGCGCTGTGGCGCGCTCACCGTCGCGATGCCTGCCTCGCTGGTGGAGGTGGTGCGTCGCGTCCCCAACGCGGAAGTGGAACAGGCCTACCTGAGCGGCAGCTACCGCGACGGCGCGCACGACGTGCCGTTCTTCTGGCTCGGGGCGCTGCTGCAGTCCAGCTCGCACGGCACCCTGGCCGGCAAGACCACCTCGGTGGTGCTGGTGCGAAGCGCGGAACAGCGCGTCGCCCTGCACGTCGACCAAGTGGTCGGCAACCAGGAAGTGGTCGTGAAGAACCTCGGGCCGCAGCTGGCGCGCCTGCCGGGCCTGGCGGGCATGTCGCTGCTGGCCACCGGCGAGGTGGTGCCCATCTACAACCCGGTGGCGCTCGCGGCCGTGTACGGCCAGCGCCTTGCCGCCGAGGCCGGCGCGCCGCTGGTGCCGGTGGTGGTGGAAGAGGTGCAGGAGGTCAAGGCGCCGCTGATCCTGGTGGTCGACGATTCCCTCACGGTGCGTCGCGTCACCCAGCGCCTGCTCACCCGCGAAGGGTTCCGCGTCACCGTGGCCAAGGACGGCCTGGATGCGCTGGAGCAGCTCGAGGTGGAACGCCCGGCCGTGATGCTGACCGACATCGAGATGCCGCGCATGGACGGCTTCGACCTGCTGCGCAACGTGCGCCACGAGCCGCGCTGGCAAGGCCTGCCGGTGATCATGATCACGTCGCGCATCGCCCAGAAGCACCGCGACCTGGCCGAACAGCTGGGCGCCGACCACTACCTGGGCAAGCCCTATGATGAGGAGCAGCTCATCGGCCTGATCCGCGAGAATGTCGCGAAGAAGATGCCAGCGTGAGAATTCGTGAGGGTTTCCGGCAGTCTCGCCGGAAGCCTTCACGGATTCAGAGGTTCAGTCGGCGAGATACTCGACCGATAATCAGGCATCACCGATTCAACCACCCATGCCTGAAATCATTGATCACCTTGCCTCGCTGACCGGGTTGCGCGATCGCGACACCCTAGACGTCAGCCTGGCACACGCCATGCGCGACTTCCTCACGCCGCAGCGTGTGGCCGTCTATCGGCTGGTGGGTGACCAGGGCGAGGAGTGCTGGCTCACGCGTGCGGCGCTGCTGGCCAACTCGCCGGCGGCCACCGCCGATCCGGCCTGGGTCGATCTGACGACCCTGCCGCGCGCCGTCGAGCGCCCGACCTGGCTCGAGTGCCTGACCACGGGCAAGATCATCGAGACGCGCGGCGAAGGCACCATCACGACGCTGTTCCCGGTGATGTCCGACACCGGCGCCGTGGGCGTGATCGAGCTGGTCACCACGCGCGGCATCGGCGTCAAGTCGCGCCGCCTCGTGTTCGGCGTTCTGCGCATCTACCGCAACGTGCAGACGCTGCTCGACTACAGCGAGCGCGACACCCTCACTGGCCTTCTCAATCGCAAGATCTTCGACGACAGCTTCTACAAGGTGTCGTCGCTGCCGCTGCTCGACGCCAAGCTCGACGAAGGCGAGCGCCGCCACGCGTCGGGCTCGCGCTATTGGCTGGGCGTGGTCGACATCGATCACTTCAAGACCGTCAACGACCGCTTCGGCCACCTCATCGGCGACGAGGTGCTGCTGCTGCTGTCGCGCATCATGCGCGGCGCGTTCCGCTTCTCCGACCAGCTCTACCGCTTCGGCGGCGAGGAGTTCGTGGTGCTGCTGCTGTGCAACGACGAGGCCGACGCCGTCGTCGCCTTCGAGCGCTTTCGCCGCGTGGTGGGCGGGTACCCGTTCCCGCAGGCCGGCAAGATCACCGTCAGCGTGGGCTTCACCGCCATCGAGGTCGGCGACACCCCCGCCGCCGCATTCGAACGCGCCGACCGCGCCGTGTACCACGCCAAGCATACCGGCCGCGACCAGGTGAGCAACCACGCCGAACTGATACGCCAGGGCATCATCGAAGACGGCAAGCGCATCAGCGACGTCGAACTGTTCTAGGCTGGCCGCAGGTCTGCGCCAGCTTCGGGGTCTCCGCCGTTGAGTTGGCTCC
>JACMOG010000380.1 GCA_014378125.1 Vitreoscilla sp.
AGCACCAGGCCGTTGACCACTTGCTGGCCCTTGAAGCGCAGCGGCTTCTTGATCACACCGTCGAGCTTGGCCCACGCGATCAGCGACCCCGAGAGCGACACGGCGCCGATCACGCCACCAAGCAGGGTCACGACGAGTGCCGTCACGCCGTCCGTCTTGGCGCCGAAAAGTTCCACCGACGCGATCGCGCCGGCAGCCCCGCCACCCATGCCGTTGTAGATGGCCACCATCTGCGGCATGGCGGTCATTGCCACCTTGTGACCTGCCCACCATGCGACGCAGCCACCCAGCGCGAGAGCGACGACGGCCAGACCGATGTTTACCCACAGTTGCGGGCGAGCCGCGCTGTCTACGTCGAAGGCATAGAGAAAGCTGGCGAGCACTGCCACGGCCATGCCGATGCCCGCGACGAAGACGCCCGACGACGCCGTCACCGGCGACGCCATGCGGTGCAGACCGTACATGAACAGGAAGGCCGCCGCCAGGTCGGCCGCCCCGATGCCGAGCGACGGCAAGGAGGCGAGCAGGGAGATGTCCATGTCAGCCCTTCTTCGCGTGCAGGGACTTCACGGTGGCGGAATTGCGGTGCTTGCCGTGCCCGGCCGAGTGCGCGCTGGACTTGAACATCGCCAGCATGCGGTCGGTCACCGCATAGCCGCCGGCCGCGTTGCCAGCGCCCAGCAGCACCGCGAAGAAGCCAATGACCTGCTCTTGCGTGGTGCTGGCGTTCAGCAGGGCGTAGATGCCGCCGACCACCACGATGCCGTGTACGAAGTTCGAGCCCGACATCAGGGGCGTGTGCAAGATCGCCGGTACGCGGCCGATGATGACCCAGCCCGCGAAGCCGGCGAGCATGAAGATGTAGAGCGCGACGAAACCGCCGATGCCGATGTGAAAATCCATGGGATATTCCTTGTTCGGTTCAAGCCGCCGCGTGTTGGGCTGAAGCTGTCGCCTTGGCCTTGTCCGGCTTGGCGGACTCAGCCGCTTTGTCCGCCTTCGCCGCCTTGTCGGTAGCGGCACCCTTGTCCTCGCCAGCGTGCGTGAGCACCGTCTTTGCCAGGATCTCGTCGGACCAGTCGATGACGACGACGTTGTCCTTCATGAACAGCGCGAGCAGGTTGTATTGGTTCTTCGCATAAAGCTCGCTGGCGTCCTCACCGAGCAGTGACGGCACGTTCAACGGCGCAACCAGCGTCACACGGCCCACCTGCGCGGTGGCGCCGGGCTGCGTGTCATCGCAATTGCCGCCGCCTTCGGCCGAGAGATCGACAATCACCGCTCCGGCTTTCATGCCCGCCACCTGCGTGTGGCTGATGAGTTTGGGCGAGGGCTTGCCCGGGATCGCAGCGGTGGTGATGATCAGGTCCGCCGACTGGATGTGCTTCGTCAGCACGTCCGCCACCTTGGCCTTCTCGTCGGCACTGAGTTCGCGCGCATAGCCACCCTCGCCGGTCGCATCGACACCGGTGTCGACAAAGGTCGCACCCAGCGACAGGACTTGCTCCTGCGTCTCGGGCCGCACGTCGTAGCCTTCCACCACGGCGCCGAGCCGGTGCGCGGTGGCCACGGCCTCCAGGCCGGCCACGCCCAGGCCCATCACCAGCACGTGAGCGGGCCCGATCGAGCCGGCCGCCGACGTGATCTTCGGCACCACGCGCGCCAG
>JACMOG010000381.1 GCA_014378125.1 Vitreoscilla sp.
GAAGTCGCAGGATCCACCCTCCGCGGCAGGGTCGTTCGCAGACGTGGATCCTGCGACTTCGCGCAGGATGACCGAGTTGTCCCGCGACTCCGCGCAGGATGACCGGGTTGTCCCGCGACTCCGCGCAGGATGACGGGTCAGCCGCGAACGTCCGTCACCGGATTCGTGCCGTAGTCATCCCGCTCCAGCAGCGCGATCACCTTCGCCGCGGGGCTGGCCGGGCTGTCCAGCGCGCCGCTCTCATGGAAGCCGGCGAACGTGGCCTGCGCCGCGAAGCGCGCCGGATCGGCGCCGCGCAGCTGCTTCTGCATGTCGGTGTCGATGATGCCTGGCGCCACCGACGCCACGCGCGCGCCGTGCGGCCGCGCCTGTTCCTTGAGCGCGAGCGCGCGGGCGAAGTGGTCGAGGCCGGCCTTCTGCGCGCAGTAGGCGGCGCTGCCGGCCATCGCGCGGCGGCCCAGGCCCGACGAGATGAACAGCACGCGTCGATCGGCGTTCGTCCAGCCTGCGGTCGCACCCAGGAAGGCCGCCGTGAGCGCCACCGGCGCCTCCAGCCCCACGCGCAGGCTCGTCGCGAGATCGGCGGGATCGCTGCCGGCCACGTCGCCCGGGTCGCTGAGGGCCGCGGCGTTGTGGATCAGGCGCACCCGGGCCGGCAGCGCGCTGTCGGCCTTGCGTTCGAAGTCGGCCAGCCACTGGCGGAGACGTTCCACCAACGGCAGCGGGTCGGACAGGTCGACCGGCCATTGCTCGAGGCCGCCGTTGGCGGTGGGCCTGAGTTCGGTGGACAGCGCGCGCGACAGGCCCACGACGTACGCGTCGCTCGCCAGGTATTGCGCGGCCATCGCGTGGCCCAGGCCGCGCGAGGCGCCGGTGATGATGACGAGGGTGCTGGCGGTCATGCGAAAGTCCTCAGGCGGTACGGCGGAAGGCAGCCAGCAGCGAGCCGGCCACGATGAACAGGCTGCCGAAGCAGCGATTCATGATGCGCACGTGGTGCGGCTCGTTGAGCGCGCGCAGCACCTTGGCCGCGAGGGCCACGTAGCCGGCCATCACCACCAGGTCGGTG
Source organism: Vitreoscilla sp. (assembly GCA_014378125.1). Next base: position 1,070 of record JACMOG010000381.1, read on the forward strand.
AACGACAGCGACATCATGATGACCAGGTACTGCGGCAGCAACGGATGCCCGAGGTCGACGAAGTTGGGCACCACGGCCAGCATGAATACCGTGCCTTTGGGATTGGTGGCGTTGATGGCCCAGCCGCGCATCACCAGCTGCCCTCGCGTGAGGATGGGCGCGTCGGTGGCGGCCACCAGCGGCTTGTCGCTGGCGCGCCATTGCGAGATGCCGATCCACACGAGGTAGGCCGCGCCCAGCAGCTTCATCGTGGTGAACGCGGTCTCGGAGGCCTTGATGATGGCGCCGAGGCCGACCACCACCACGATCATCTGCGTCCAGATGCCCAGCACCAGGCCGAGCACCGTGAAGTACCCGCGGCGGAATCCCTGGTTGAGGCCGGCGCTCATCGCCGCGATGGCGCCCGGGCCGGGCGACAGGCTGATGGCCCAGCAGGCGAGGAAGAACGTGAGCCAGGTGGCGAGGGTCATGCGGCCGCCTTCGCGTCGTCCGCCAGCGCCAGGTTGTATGTGAGGTACACGTCGTCGCGCTGCCAACCCAGCGAGTCGTACAGCGCCTGGGCACGGGCGTTGGTGCGCGCCGTGCTCAGGTCGAGGCGCACCGCGCCGGCCGCGCGGCCGAAGTCCTGCGCCGCCAGCATCAGCGCGCGGCCCACGCCGCCGCGGCGGGCGTCGGCGTCGACGAACAGGTCGTACAGCACGAAGATGCGCGCCGCGGCCACCGAGCACCAGGACGGATAGAGCTGGCAGAAGCCCAGCAGCTCGCCGTCGGCCTGCGCCACCAGGATCGTCGACTCGCGCCGTTCCATGCGGTCGTTCAGGAAGGCGCTGGCCAGGGCGACGTCGCCCGGTTGCTCGTAGAAGCGGCGGTAGGCGTCGAACAGCGGGGCCAGGGCGTCCAGGTCGTCGGGGGTGGCGTGGCGGATGGTGAGGGAGCTCATGGCGTGATCGTAGCGCCTGTGCCCGCGCGCCCGCGGGGACTGGAGAAGCACCTGGCCGCTCTGATACACGTTATTTAGCTATTCATCCATCATGCATCTTGAAACGCGATCAACGCGATTTCTGCTGCTGGCACACGGTGATATTTACTTATATTATCTATTCATCTTCTATTCAATATCGACCCGTGCCGACCCTGAATTCCGACCAGCTGATGATCCTGGGCGTGCTTCGCAGCAAGGGCGTGGCGACGTCGCTGGAAATTCAATCCACCATCGGCAAGTCTCAGCCGACGGTGTCGCGCCTCGTGGCCGGCATGTCCGATCAGGTGCTGACGCTGGGCCGCGGGCGGGCGACGGCCTATGCGTTCCCGCAGTCCATCCGCGGCGACTCCGCCCAGCAGCCTGTCTGGCTCACCGATGACGCCGGCAGCGTCCGTCGCGCCGGCACCCTCAGCCTCCTCGAAAACGACACCCTGCATGTGGAATCGGAATTCGGCACCTTCACGACCCAAGGCGCCCTGCCCTGGCCCTTGGCGCCACTGCGGGCGCAGGGCTTTCTCGGGCGCCTGTTGGCGCAGCGCCTGTCGGCTACGGGACTGGGAACCCATCCCGAGCAATGGCCGCTCGCCAGCGTCCTGTTCGCGGCGCTGCAACTGCACGACGCGCCAGGCGCACTGACGATCGGCACGTCACAGGGCGCGCAGAGCCAGCCGCGCCTCGGGGCGGACCCGGCAGCGGACCTGGACGCCATTGCCGCCGACGTCGCCTCGACCTTGCCAGCAGGTTCATCCGCCGGTGGGGAGCAGCCGAAGTTCCTGGCCGTGCGCGAGGCGGACGGCCAGCACGTGCTCGTCAAGTTCACGCCGCCGCGCGGTACGCCCTTCGGCGAACGCTGGCACGACCTGCTGGTCTGCGAAGACCTGGCTGGAAAGACGCTGCGTCGCCACGGGATCGCTTCCGCCGCCTCGCACATCGTCGAATCGGGAAAGCGCACGTACCTTGTCAGCGAGCGTTTCGACCGCGTCGGCGCCAACGGTCGCAGGCACGTCGTGTCGATCGGCGCGGCCCATGCATCCTTCAGCGCGGTCGCCTTCAACGGCTGGGGCGAGGCCGCCGAGTCACTGGCGCGACAGCGGCGACTTTCCGCGCGAGATGTCGACAGTGCCAGGGTGCTCCAGAACTTCGGAAGGTTGATCGGCAACTCGGACATGCATTCAGGCAACCTGGCGCTGTTCGTCGACCTGACGACAAAACCGAAGTTCTCGCTGGCGCCGTCCTACGACATGTTGCCGATGCGATGGCGGCCTGACGGCACCCTCGGTGGCGCTCCGGACTATGCGCCGTTCGAGATCGACTCGATCGCGGCGGGATCGCCCGCGCATGCCATTGCGCGAGAGTTCTGGGACGCCTTGCGCGGCGACGCGCGCGCCAGCAGCAAGCTGCGCCGCCTGTCGGGGCAGATGCTCGCCCGCATGGCGCCTTAGTCCAAGGCGCCGCCAGGTCAAAAATCGATCGATATTCCGACCTGTGGATTTCAACAGCAGGCGACAATGCCGCCATGGCTGCTCCCAAGACCGTCTATACCTGCTCCGCCTGCGGCGGCACCAACCCCAAATGGCTGGGCCGCTGCCCGCATTGCGGGGCCTGGAACACGCTGGAGGAAGGCGTCGGCGCGCCGACGGGCGCGGCGGCCGGCAAGAACCGGTTCCAGGCGCTCACGCGCAGCCAGCCGGTGGCCACGCTGGCCGACATCGACGCCGGCGAGATCGCCCGTACGCCCACCGGCATCGAGGAGCTCGACCGCGTGCTGGGCGGCGGTATCGTGGCCGGCGGCGTGGTGCTCATCGGCGGCGACCCCGGCATCGGCAAGAGCACGCTGCTGCTGCAGGCGGTCGACGCTCTGGCGGGGCAGATGAAGGTGCTCTACGTCACCGGCGAAGAGTCACCTGCGCAGCTGGCGTTGCGCTCGCGCCGCCTCGACCTCACCGGCGCGCACGTGCGCGTGCTGGCCGAGATCAACCTCGAGCGCATCCTGGCCACCATCGAGGCCGAGCAGCCGGCGTTCTGCGTCATCGACTCCATCCAGACGCTCTATTCCGAGCAGCTCACCTCGGCGCCCGGCTCGGTGGCGCAGGTACGCGAGTGCTCGGCCCAGCTCACGCGCACCGCCAAGCCCGGCGGCGGCACCATCGTGCTGGTAGGCCACGTCACCAAGGACGGCAGCCTGGCCGGGCCGCGCGTGCTGGAGCACATCGTCGACACGGTGTTGTATTTCGAGGGCGACACGCACTCCAGCTTCCGGCTGGTGCGCGCCTTCAAGAACCGCTTCGGCGCGGTCAACGAGATCGGCGTGTTCGCCATGAC
>JACMOG010000382.1 GCA_014378125.1 Vitreoscilla sp.
GCGCCGTCGCAACGCACGAAGGCCGGCTTTTGCCGGCCTTTTTAATGGCGCTTCGCCGATTTGCGAAGGCGCCCTGGGGGCATCGGACGTCCCTGGGGAATGGGACGTCGCTGGGTCAGTCACGACTCACCGGGCGAGTCTCCTTTGTGTCCCCCGCCGGCCTGCGGCGCCAACACGCGAGGGCCGCCAGGCCCACGCCGAGCACCGCGCCGCCGCCCGGCTCGGGCACCGCGCTCACAGGGTTGCCCGAGTACGCGATCGAGCCCACGTAGCCGCTGAACAGGCCGGTGATGGCGGCGTTGGTGTTGTTCTCATAGACCAGGCTCAGCGTCGTCGTCTCCACGTCGTCGAACGGCCCGAACAGGCCCGCGGCGAACGCGTCGAAGGTGAAGCGCACGAATTGCGGCCCCACGCCTTCGGAGTCGCTCAGCGCCAGCGACAGGCCGCTGTCGGCGTATTCGTAAGGACTCGCGCCCGTGACCGACGCGATGGCGCACACGGTGGCCGTGATCGTCATGCGTGTGCCGGGCGCCAGCGTGAACGTCGCCGCCGACACGCCGTCCCCCAGTCCGATGGTGCCCTGGCCGGTGGCGCCGGGTCCGTGGCTGCTGGCGAACGCCGAGGTGTGGACGACGCCGCCCGCGCCGAAGACGTCCCCGGACAGCATCGCCGAACTGCCCGCGAGCGCGCCCGCCCAGGTGGCGCTGGAGGCCTCGCCGAAGGCGCGGCCGCTGGCGGTCGTCACCAGCCAGGTGGCGGGCGGCATGCCGGCGGAGGTCATGCTCTGCGCCGTGCTGCCGCCGGCGCCCACGAAGCTCACCGCGGGCGTGCTGCCCGGCGCGATGGCGGACACGCTCACCTGCAGGCCGGTCACGTCGATGGCGGTGCTCACCGCGGCGTGGGCACCCGCAGCGAGCAGGCACGCCGCGGCCGCCAGCCACGCTGGCAGGAACAGTCTCCTCGTCGATGCTCGAATCATGTCTGATCAGCACGGGCGCCGGGCCCGATGCTGCCCTGCAGCGTGGCAGGGATCGTGCCTTGCTCGGCCGTGAAGCACCTGCCGGTCGCACGTCGGCCGCCAAGCACCGACAATGGCGCTCTTCTCAGGAACGAGACGGCACCGGCCGGCTCTCACCTTCATGATCCAATTTCCCTCGCTGCGTGCCGGCTGGGCGCTGTTCGCGCTGCTGCTGGCATTCGTCATTTCGGGCCCGGCCCGGGCCGCCGATGACTTCCTCGACCCCGACAAGGCCTTCGTGCTGTCGGTGCGGGTGCTCGACGCCAGGCGGCTCGAACTGAGCTACAAGGTCGCGCCCGGCTACTACCTGTATCGCGAGCGCTTCAAGTTCGGCTCGGCCGACGCCAAGCTGGGCGAGCCGCAGATCCCGCCGGGCAAGAAGCACTACGACACGGCGCTGGAACAGAACGTCGAGACGTACCACGACGGCGTCGTGGTGGTGCTGCCCATCGTCTCCGCGGGCAAGGCCTTCACGCTGAACGCCACCCACCAGGGGTGCGCCGACAAGGGCCTGTGCTACCCGCCGCAGCCGCGCACGGTGGCCGTCACGCTTAAGGCGTTCGGCGCCGATGCCGACTCCGCCAGGATCGTCGCGGATGCCGACGCGGATGCGGCCGCGTCGACGGGCGTGGTCGTTCCCGTCGTGGCGCCGGTCGCCGGCGGCATGAGCGTCGCCCCGGGCAAGGCACCCGATTCCCTGCGCACCACGCTGATGGGCGACGGCGCCTCCGCGCCACAGGTCGAACGCGCGTCGAACTCCGCCACCGTGCTGCAGTCCGTGACCTTCGCCGACTCGGCGAACCGGTCGGCGTCCGCGCCGGCGTCCGCGCCCGCCACGACGCCGGCAACGACCGCGCCGGACTCGGTCGAGGATCACTTCCTGGCCACCCTGCAGCACGACGGGCTGGGCGTGATCCTGGTGCTCGCGTTCATCATCGGCCTGCTGCTGTCCCTGACGCCCTGCAACCTGCCGATGCTGCCGATCCTGTCGGCCATCATCGTCGGGCAGGGCGAGTCCATCACGCGCAAGCGCGGGCTGCTGCTGGCCACCGTGTATTCGCTCGGCATGGCGCTGGTCTATACGGCGCTTGGCGTCGCGGCCGCCCTGGCCGGCGAAGGCCTCGCGGCGTACCTGCAGAACCCCTGGGTGCTCGTGTCGTTCGGGGTGCTGCTGCTGATCCTGTCGCTGTCGATGTTCGGGGTCTACGAGCTTCAGCTGCCCAGCGCCGTGCGCGACCGGCTCACCAGCGCGAACTCGTCTCTGAGCGGCGGCCAGCTCGGCGGCGTGTTCGCGATGGGGGTGTTGTCGGGCCTGATCGTGGGGCCCTGCGTCACGGGGCCGCTGGCAGGCGTGCTGATCTTCATCGCACGCACCGGCAGCGTCAAGGTGGGTGCCGCGGCCCTGTTCACCATCGCCGTGGGCATGAGCGTGCCGCTCCTGCTGCTGGGAGCGTCGGCGGGTGCCCTGCTGCCGCGCGCCGGCGCCTGGATGGAGCGCATCAAGCAGCTGTTCGGCTTGCTGCTCGTCGGCGTGGCGTTCTGGATCATGGGCCCCGTGCTGCCGCACACGGTCAGCGTCATCGTGGCCGGCGGCCTGCTCATCATGGCCGCCACGAGCATTGGCGCCTTCGATCCGGTCACGGCGGCCTCGGGCACCGTGGCGCGGCTGGTCAAGGGCTTCGGACTGGTCCTGGCCGTGCTGGGAGCGCTGGTGCTGTACCAGCTGTGGGCGGCCCCCGAGGCTTCCGTCTCGACGGCGTCGACCCCGCAACGCGCTTTCGAGGCCGGGCCGCACTTTGACCGCGTCGCCAACCTCGCCGAACTGGATCGGCGCCTGCAGTCCGCCGGCCGCCCCGTCATCCTCGACTTCTACGCCGACTGGTGCGTGTCGTGCAAGGAGATGGAGTCGCAGACGTTCGTCGATCCGGCGGTGCGCGCGAAGCTCGACAAGGCCGTGCTGCTGCGCGCCGACGTCACCGCCAATTCGGACGACGACCGCGCGCTGCTCAAGCGCTTCCACCTGTTCGGACCGCCCGGCATCATCCTGTTCGACGCGCAGGGCCACGAGCTGGCGTCGGCGCGCGTCGTCGGCTTCCAGGACGCCGCGAAGTTCGGCGACAGCCTCGCCGCCGCCGGACTATGAAGCTCTCGCAGATCGTCTTCTCGCAAGGCTTCGGCGCGCGCCGTGCGTGCGAGGGCCTGGTGATCGGGGGCTTCGTGGCCATCGACGGCGTGGTCCACGACGACCCGTTCGAGGACCTCGATCCACAGGGCCTGGTGCTCAACGTCGAGGGCAAGGACTGGCCGGTGCATGCCAAGGCGCTGATCGCGCTCAACAAGCCCGCCGGCTACGAGTGCTCCAAGAAGCCCAAGCACCACCCGAGCGTCTACAGCCTGCTGCCGGCGCCGCTGCTGCGCCGCGACGTACAGAGCGTCGGCCGCCTCGACGAGGACACCACGGGCCTGCTGCTGTTCACCGACGACGGCCAGCTGCTGCATCGCTGGACCTCGCCGAAGCACCACGTGCCCAAGGTGTACGACGCGTCGTGCAAGCACCCGGTCACGCCCGACCAGATCGAGCGCCTGCTCGCCGGCGTGGTGCTGCTCGACGATCCCGGGCCCGTGCGCGCCATCGCCGCCGAGCCCCGGGACGGCGCCGCGGAGGGCCTGCACGGCATCCGGCTGACGCTGGCCGAGGGCAAGTACCACCAGGTCAAGCGCATGATGGCCGCGGTGGGCAACCGCGTGGGGGCGCTGCACCGCAGCCGCTTCGGCAAGCTGGCGCTGCCGCTCGACCTGAAGGTGGGCGCCTGGTGCTGGCTGGCGGGCCCCCAGGTCATCGCCGACTGAGTTCCCGCGGCGCCAGGCCGAATCGCCGACCGTGTTGCGCAAAGCGTCACGGCCCCGTCGGTGCGGCGCCGGGCGCGGCTTGCCAGCGGTTCGCACGGGGCGCTATGCTGGACCGCAGAACCACTGTTCCGCGTGCACCAGCGGGTACTCCCCCACGAACATGTCCCTTCCCGGACTCCTGTCGATTCGACGCCTGGCCCTGGTCGGCCTGGCCGCGCTATGCGGCTGCCAACCCGCCGCCCCGATCAAAGTGGGCTTCGTGGGCGGCCTGTCGGGGCGCGTGTCCGAACTTACGGTCGACGCGCGCAACGGCACGCAGCTGGCCATCGAGACGCTCAACGCCCGGCCCGGCCCGCGCTACGAGCTGCGCAGCCATGATGACGGCCACACCGCGGAGCTGGGGGCGGTCGCCATCGACAGCATGGCCGACGAGGGCGATGCGTTCGCCATCGGCCCGATGATGAGCGGCGTCGCCAAGGGCATGGCGCCGCAGGCGTCGAAACGGCACCTGGTGCTGATCAGCCCCACGGCCAACTCGGACGAGCTGAACGGCCTCGACGACTACTTCTTCCGGGTGATTCCCACCGCCGGCCCGGGCGCCGACCAGCTCGCGGAGGCCGCCATCGCGCGCGGCCTGAAGTCGGCCGCGGTGATGGCCGAATGGCGCAACAGCGCCTACAGCGACAGCTTCACGCGCCGCTTCGACGCGCGCTTCCAGGCCCTGGGCGGCGCGCCGGCCAAGGTGGTGCGCTACGAGACCGACCAGAGCCCCGACTACGCGCACATCGCTACCGAGCTGCTGGTCTCGCATCCGAAGGTGCTGCTGCTGGTGTGCAGCGCGGTGGACGCCTCGATCGTGTCGCAGCAACTTCGGCGGCTCGACCCCGGCGTGCAGATCGCGATGTCGTCGTGGTCGGCCAACGTGCAGTTGCTGCAGCTGGGCGGTCGCGCCGTCGAAGGCGCACTCGTGTTGCAGGTGCTCGATCTGGACAGCCGTGCGCCCGCGTGGCTCGACTTCCGCGATCGCTTCGTCCAGCGTTACGGAAGCACGCCCAGTCAGGCGGCGGTGTTCGCCTACGACGCCACGATGATGGGCGCCGAGGGCCTGCGCCGCAAGACGGACAACCAGTCGCTGCGGGACGTGCTGCGCGCGCCGGGCACGTGGCCGGGCGTGCAGCAGGCCGTGGTGTTCGACCACTTCGGCGACAGCGTCAGCCGGTTCCGGCTCAGCGAAGTGCACGCCGGCCGCTTCGTGATGTTGCACTGAGCATGAAGACCGCGCGCCCGCCACTCAAGCGCATCCTCACGCGCCAGTACATGCTGCTCGCGTGCGTGCCGTTGCTGCTGGTGATCGTGCTGTGGAGCGCGGTGGCGATCCCGCAGCAGCTGCGCGACATCGAGGACAGCAACCACCGCACCGCGCTGCTGGTGCTCGCGCAGGTGGAGCTGCTCATCGCGGCGCCGCGCGAGGCGGCCGCGCGCGCGGCCACGCACGTGCGGCCCGGCGCTGGCGAGCTCGAGATCCGCGCCGCGCTCAGCGAGGCGCTGGACGAGGCGCAGTCGCTCGAGTCGACGATCCTGCTCGATGCCTCGGGCGTGGTGACCATCGCCGAGGTGCGTCCCGGCACGCGCATCGGCAAGCAGGACTGGGAAGGCCTCGATCTCTCGCGCCGTCCGTTCTACGGGCGCGCCAGCGTGGCCACCGCGCCGGTGTGGTCCAACACCTTCCTGTCGCCGCTCACGGGCCATATCACGGCGGTGGTGGCCGCGCCCGCCGATGGCCGGATGGTGGTAGCCGACCTGTCGCTCGACAAGATGGCGCGCCAGATCCATGTGCCGGGCAACGGCGACCTGGCGGTGATCGTCTTCGACGGCCTGGGCCGCGTCATCGTTCACCCCGACCAGGAGCGCGCCAGCTGGCAGGAGAACCTCAGCGAGGTGGGCCTGGTGCGCCGCGCGCTGGCGGGCTATACGGGCTCCGGCGAGGTAGAGCTGGACGGCAAGCGCTGGCTCGCCACCGTGGCGCCCGCGTCCACCACCGGTTGGTACGTGCTCGTGGCGCAGCCGCGCGCCGCGATGTTCGCGCCGGTGGAGCGCCTGGCCGGCGTCGTCGGCATCGCGGTGCTGGTGGTGCTGGTGATCGTGGCCGCCGTCGCGTTCAAGCTGGCGGAGCGACAGGCCGACAGCTACCGGCAACTGGTCAGCGCCGCCGCGGACCTCGTCGACGACGTCCCCCGAGGTGGCGCGGAGCCGGGCGAGCCCGACGTCGACCTCGGCAGCGAGGAGGTCGTCGCGCTGTGGGCGCAGCTGCGTCGCCTGCTCGATCGTTCCAAGGACCAGGAGCGCGCCGCGCGTCACGCGCAGGCCGAGCTGCAGGCACTGCTGGACGCGGCCACCGAGGTGGCCATCATCGCCGTCGATGCCGATCACGTGGTGCGGCTGTTCAACCGCGGGGCCGAGAAGATGCTGGGCTACCGAGCCTCGGAGGTGCTCGGCAAGGCGTGTCCGAAGGGCATGTACGACGCGGTCGAGATCGCGCGCCGGGGCGAGGAGCTCACGTTCCAGCTCAAGCGGTCCGTGAAGGATCGCGAGGCGATCACCGCCGTGGCCGAGCGCTTCGGCCACGAGGTGCGCGACTGGACGTGGATCCGCAAGGACGCGTCGCGCCTGAGCGTGTCGTTGGCCGTGACCGCGGTGCGCGCGTCGCTGGCCAGTGCGGGCACTCCGCACGGGCCCGGCGATCGGCACGCGGTGGTCTTCGCATCGGGCGGCGGCGCGGGGGCGTCGGCCGACGACTCGCTGGGCTTCCTGTTCGTGGGCACCGACCAGTCGGAGCGGCTGCGCTCGGGCGAGCTCGAGCTGGCGCGCCGGCGCGCCGAGGCGGCGAGCCAGGCCAAGTCGGAGTTCCTCTCGCGCGTGAGCCACGAGCTGCGCACGCCGATGAACGCGATGCTGGGCTACGCGCAACTGCTGCAGATGGAAGAGGATCACCCGCTCGACGACCACCAGCGCGGGCGCGTGGCGCGCATCGAGGCCGCCGGGTGGCACCTGGTGACCCTCATCAACGACGTGCTCGACCTGTCCACCATCGAGTCGGGCAACGCCCGCATCCAGATGGCCGACGTCGACGTGGCGCTGGTCATCAACGAGAGCGTGCGGCTGATGGCGGCGCTGGCCGAGACGGCGCAGGTGACGCTCGCGGTGGCGTTGCCGCAGCACCTGTCGCGCGAGGCCTGGAGCGTGCAGGCCGACGCCACGCGGCTGCGCCAGGTGCTGGTCAACGTCATCGGCAACGCCATCAAGTACAACCTCGAGAACGGCCGCGTCGATGTCCAGGTGCACTTGCGCGCCGCCACGCCGCCGGGTGCCGGGAATGACGACGCGGGACGGCTCGTCATAGAGATCTCCGATACGGGGAGGGGCATGACCGCGGCGCAGCTCGCGCGCCTGTTCTCGGCCTTCGACCGCCTGGGCCTGGAGTCCAGTGCGATCGAGGGCACCGGCATCGGCCTGGTGATCAGCCGCCGCCTCATCGAGCGCATGGGCGGCGACATCGCCATCGACAGCCGCCCCGACGTGGGCACCCGCGTCACGCTCACGCTGCGCCGCTCGCTGGGCGTGCCGCCGGAGGCCGGCGAGACGCCCGCCCGGGTGGCACTGCCGCACGGCGCCGGCGGACAGATCGTCTACGTGGAGGACAACCCGATCAACGCGCTGCTGATGCAGGAGGTGGTGGCGCAGCGCCCCGACTGCACGCTCCACCTCGCCGTGAGCGTGCGCGACGGCATCGACATGATCAAGCGCCTGCGCCCCGACCTCGTGCTGGTGGACCTGCACCTGCCCGACGGCTCGGGCCTGGAGGTAGCCGAATGGATGCGCACGATGCCCGTGCCCACGCGCGTGCCGGTGGTGGTGGTGTCGGCCGACAGCACGCAGGCCCAGCGCGACGCGGCCACCGTGGCCGGGGTGCGCGCGTATCTGGCCAAGCCCATCAAGCTCGACGAGACGCTGCTGCTCATCGACGAGTTGCTGCCGCCGTCCAGCTGACGACTCTTTACGTAGTTTTCTGGGCGTCGCATGACAAGTGCTGGCGTTTCATGCCATAATAGCTTTCTCAGTCGCGGGGTGGAGCAGTCTGGTAGCTCGTTGGGCTCATAACCCAAAGGTCGTTGGTTCAAATCCAGCCCCCGCAACCAAAATTCTTCGAGGCGCAAGCCTCGAAAGCAACGCCCACCTTCGAGTGGGCGTTTTGCTTTGCGCGATCGATTCGGCCTTTGCCACGACATTCACCACAGGTTCCCACATGACGATGACCGACACGATCCCGACCCTCCCTTCGAACGTGAGCACGGCCGATGTGCAATTGGCCCGTGCCTACTACCCGCTGCTGGTGGAGGTTGCCCAGCAGAGGCAACGCGTGAGCTACGGCGAACTGGTGATCAAGGCCAAGGCGGCGAATCCCGGCGTCACGGTCATCCAGAAGGCGATCACGGTGTCGACCGGGCGTCGACTGGAACTGATTCGCCGATTCACCAGCGAACGCGGGCTGCCCGACCTCACCTCGGTGGTACTGACCCCGGGCGCTGGCGAACGCACCGCCGGCTCCAGGCGTTCCCCCGAGCCGGAGGCGTCGCGCGACACGGTGTTCGACTTCGACTGGACCCCCGTCGCCAAGGACTTCGGCGCATTCATGAAGCAGGCCGAGGCGGCGGCGAAGCATCGCAAGACGGTGAAGGAGCCGCTCGCCCTCGAGGCGATGTCGGCCTACTTCCGCGAGCACCAGGCGACGCTGCCCGCGCGAGTCCGCGAGCGGCGCCCGTTGATCATCGAGATGATCATGGAAGGCTTCTCGCCCGAAGAGGCGTTCGAGCGCGCGTTGCGCGACGAGTAGTCGTCTTCAGACGCCGATCGGCGTGTCTCAGGAGGCGCCCGCGTGCGCCTCGCGCAGGCACTTGAGAAAAGCCTCGCCGATGCGCGTCGGCGCCGGTGACCGGCGCTGGATCGCCACGAAGCGCACGTCGTAGGTCGAGCCCGTGGCGACCACGCGGCGGATGTCTCCGTTGCGCAACAGCGTCTCCGCGTAGTGATCCGGCAGGAAGCCGATGTAGCAGCCCGAGAGGATCAGCGTGGCGATCGCCTCCTGGTCGTTGACGGTGGCCTGGCGGCGCAGACCCAGGCGATGCGTGGCCTCCATGTCGGGCGAGTGGAAGCCCAGGCCGGCGTGGTCGTAGTCGCGCAGCTCGTCCCAGGACAGCGGCTCGTCGCGCGGCTCGAACAACGGGTGCTGGCGGCCGCAGTACAGCAGCATCTCCTCGTCGAACAGCGGCGTGTACGAGAGGCTGTCGGAGCGCCGGTGGTCGGGCACCACGCCGACGTCGATGCGCCCGTCGATGACCGCCGACTCGATGTCGGTGAGCGAGGACATGGGCGCCCTGGTGTCGCAGGCGCAGATGGAGAAGGTGCTGGGCCACATCGAGCGCGCCAAGGCGCAGGGCGCGCGCCTGGTGTGCGGCGGCGAGCGCTACACCGAAGGCGAGTGCGCCAAGGGCTTCTTCGTGCGCCCCACGATCTTCGACGGCTGCACGCGCGACATGGACATCGTGCGCGAGGAGGTGTTCGGCCCGGTGGTGGCCGTGCAGACGTTTCGCACCGAGGCCGAGGCCGTCGCGATGGCCAACGATACGCCCTACGGGCTGGCCGGCGGCGTGTTCACCAGCGACGGCGCCCGCGCGCTGCGCGTGATGAAGGAGATCCGCGCCGGCGTCACCTGGATCAACTGCTACAACCCGACCTTCAACGAGGCGCCGTGGGGCGGCTACAAGATGAGCGGCTATGGCCGCGACCTGGGCGTCAACGGGCTGTTGGAGTACCAGCAGGTCAAGCAGGTCAACATCAACCTGCAGCCGGGCGTGGTGGGCTGGTACCGGCGTTGAGCCGCCGGGGCTGCGTCAGGCCTGCGTATAGGCGGTCTTGACGACGGTATAGAACTCCGCCGCGTAGCGCCCCTGCTCGCGCGGACCGTAGCTGGAGCCCTTGCGGCCGCCGAAGGGCACGTGATAGTCCACGCCCGCGGTGGGCACGTTGACCATGACCATGCCGGCCTGCGAATGGCGCTTGAAGTGGGTGGCGTGCTTCAGCGACGTGGTGGCGATGCCCGCGGCCAGGCCGAAGGGCGTGTCGTTGGCCTGGGCCAGCGCCTCGTCGTAGTCTCGCGCACGCGCGCCACGCTCACCACCGGGCCGAAGACCTCCTCGCGGTTGATGCGCATGGCGGGCGTCGATTCGGTGATCAACGCGGGGCGCATGAAGAAGCCGGTCTTGCCGTCGCCGGTGCGCTCGATCGCCTCGCCGCCGAAGGCCACCTTGGCGCCTTCGTCGCTGGCGATCTGGACGTAGTCCAGGTCCTGCTTCAGCTGGGTGGCGTCGACGACCGGGCCGATGTCGGTGCCGGGCTTGCGCGCATCGTCGATCCTGAGCGTGCGCAGCTTCTCGATGACGCCCTGCACGAAGCGGTCGTGGATGTCCTCGGTGACGATGATGCGCGACGATGCCGTGCAACGCTGCCCGGTGGAGAAGAAGCCGCTCTGCACCGCGCAGTTGATGGCCACGCCCAGGTCGGCATCGTCGAGCACGATCATCGGATTCTTGCC